>WJIW01000610.1 GCA_014730065.1 Armatimonadia bacterium
GCCTGGCCATGGTGCAGCTCGCAGCCGACGACAACCTCCGGGAGAACATCCACTACCGGCGCGCCCAGGGCGAGTGGCGGGTCAAGGGGGCGTGCGAGTACGCGGCTTGGGAACTCTACAGTATCGATTCTGGCGCGTCCAACGAGGGCAATTCGTCGCCGAATCCCGCCTACGACTGGGCGATGAACACAACTGAGGAGCTTGGCTTCCCCATCAAAGCCGACACCGAGGTGGAGTCGGTGGTGACTATCGATGTGTCCGCTCCCGATCCGAGCAAGGCGCGTATGAGGGAGATCCGGGCCGAGACGCATCTGGTGGGCCGGACCGTGGTAGCCCGGAACGTGATCGACTTGGAGCCCTACCAGCCGGCGCTGGAGTACGCGATCCTCTCAGAAGGGGACGTGAACATCACGGGCAGCGCCCTCGTGCAGAGTGACCCGAGCATCTGGCCCACCAAGTTCAACGCCAGCGTACACAGCAACGGCGATTGGCTTACGGTGTGGGGTAGTGCCGATGTGAAGGGCTTCGCCACCTCTGTCGGCAACACTAAGATCAAACCAGGCGCTGTCGACCCCCCGATCAACCCGTGGGGGTGGGATGTGGCCTACTACGACGCCGAGCCGGTGCCTGTGCCGCAGCTAGACCCGTCGACGCTCATGGGCGGCGTAGGGTACGACAGCTACCACTACTACTTCCCGTCCGATCCTGTCCTCGCCGGGAGTGGCAAGAAGAACGTCACTAGCTATATCGACTGGGCTCACTACAATGCGGACGGCTCCATGGGGACTACTATGGTCTTCATCGACGGTGACTGGCGGCCGAGTGGTGACTACGAGATCACCGGCCGGGTGACCTTGGTGGTCAACGGGGAATTCGAACCGGTCTCGGGGAACTTCAACTTCGGCGCCGCCCCCGGGTCGGAGCTGCTGATAGTCGCCAACTCCATCGACATCGAGGGAAATGCTGTGGTCACCGCGACCCTCTATGGGTACTCCGCCTTGGCGTTCGATGGTAAGGGAGGAGCCCAGTTGAACGGCCAGATGATCACCAACGGGATGGTCGACCTGGCCGGCACCGTCGACCTCAACTACATCAAGCCGAGTGACGCTCTATGGCCCGACTCTCCCGTGCCCCTAGAGATGTGCTACCAGACCCGGACGGGCGACCAGACCTGGTAGCGGCAGGTACGATCTGAAGGAGGTCAACCCCGGGCTCGTGAACCCCATGGGCGCCGCCCCACGAGCGGCGCTAGGGGTTGACCTCCATGGATGACATCGCCCGGTTCAACCGCGAGCGGTGGGGAGACTTGGTCCGAGCGAAGGTGGCCTACTCCCGGCCATTCCTGGACCTGACGCCGGAGCGGGCGCGCCGGATCGTCGATCCCTTCGGATTTCTGGGCGACATGACCGGGCGGCCCGTTCTGTGCCTCGCCGGAGGCGGCGGCCAGCAGTCGGCGTGCTTCGGGGTGCTGGGCGCCCAGGTCACCGTGATCGACATCACGCCCGAGCAGCTCGAGCAGGACCGACTCGCGGCGGCCCACTACGGCCATGAAGTCCGGACGGTGGAAGGCGACATGCGGGACCTGTCGGCCTTCGCCGAGGACGAGTTCGACGTGGTCTGGCATGCCCACTCACTGAACTTCGTGCCCGATGCCGAGAGCGTGTTCGCCGAGGTGGTTAGGGTGCTGCGGCCGGGCGGCTGGTACCGGCTCTCCTGCTGGAATCCCCATGCCCACGGGATCGATGAGCGGCACTGGACGGGGGAGGGCTACGTGGTGAGCCGGCCCTATGGCGATGGGCCGATGGACTGGCTGGGCGAGGACTGGCCCATGGAGGACGAGGACGGCAACGCCATCTCGGTGCCCGGGCCGAAGGAGTTCCGGCATACCCTCTCGACGCTGCTCAACGGCCAGGCCACCCGGGGGCTCCGCCTCCATCGCGTGGCCGAGTACGGCGGCGATGGCTTCACCTTCGAGGAGCATGACGAGTCGACACAAGGCGCGGAGCCGGGCACTTGGGAGCACTTCTGCGGCTGGTTCCGCCCGTGGATCGAGATGTGGTCGCACCTGGAGGGGTAGGGGAGGCGGTGGGGCGTATAATGGGGATGGTAGGTGAGGCGGATGGCACTCAAGGCCATAGGGCTCGACCAGGTCAAGGGCTTCGGTGCCCCCGTCTTCGAAGTGGGGCCCCTGACTCTGGTCTTGGGGGCCAATGCGGCTGGCAAGACCAACCTATGCGAGTCTGTGCGTCTTCTTGTCGGATTGGCCAAGGGCCTCTCCTTGCCCGAGGTGGTAGATGGGCCCGCAGCGGTGGGCGCAGGCGATCCGAGTTGGCGGGGGCTTCGAGGAGGAGCGCAGGAGTTGGTGCGTGCCGGTGCCTCGGGCGCGTCGCTCACACTGCTGCTGGTCACCGCTGGCCACGAGGGCGTGTACAGGCTGAAGCTCGTGCCTTGGCTGGGGCATGAGGTGGGCGGCGTCGTCGCCGAGGAGTTCCTGCCTGGGGGGCAGTGGGTCACCCCTGCAGAAGACCAGGCCTTCGTTTGGCAGCTTGGGGGCCGCTTGCAGCCTGCCGGAGCATCTGTTGATGCTGAGTGGCGCTATCGCTCTGCCATGGTCGAACGCGGCCGTCGCGCCGGGACGGAGCAGGAGCAAGAGGGTGACCAGACCGCCAACCTCGCCTACGACCTACTGCTCGCCACTCGCTTCATCGAGTTCGAGCCCGAAGCCCTCCGTCGCCCGTGCTCGCCAGGCATCGAGGTCCTGGGAGACAGGGGCGACAACCTGTCGTCAGTGCTGCATCTGATCTGTCAGGACGTGGGACGGAAGCAAGCGCTCATCGAGTGGCTAAGGGAGCTGACCCCCTCGGACGTGGTCGACCTGAAGTTCCCGGAGGACCCGCACACCGGCCGGATCCTGGTGCATCTCGTCGAGGAGAGCGGCGCCCAGGTCTCGGCGAACAGCGCGTCCGACGGCACGCTCCGGTTCCTAGGCTATCTGGCCCTGTTCATGGGCCCGCGCAGGCCCAAGCTGGTGATGATCGACGAGCTGGAGACGGGGATCCATCCGACGCGCATCCGTCTGCTGATGGAGCTGCTGGAGCGCGAGACCGCCAAGGGCGATGTCCAGGTAATCGCCACGACCCATTCGCCCCAGGTACTCGCATATGCCAGCCCCGCCACCCTCGAGGACGCGGTGCTGCTCCATAGGCCAGAGGGAAGCGAGGGAGCGACGGCGACCAAGCTCCTGGATGTGCCCGGCGCGAGCGAAACGCTCGAACACACGCCCATCGTGCGGCTCTATGAATCTGGCTGGTTCGAAGACGCCCTCGCCTTCGCCGAGGAGGGGGCCGGGGCGTGAAGGTGCTGGTCATCCCGGAGGACGAGCGCGCCGACCGGTACATCGTGGGCCCCATCATCACGGCCATGCTCGCCAGTACGGGCATTCCGTCGGCGCGCGTCCAGGTATGCCAAGATCCCGTCCTGGGCGGGGTCGGCGAGGCCCTTAAGTGGTCGGTCATAGAGGAGATCCTGGGTCAGTATAGGGCCATGGTCGACTTGTTCGTGTTGATCGTGGATCGGGACGGCGAGGAGGGGCGCAAGCAGCAGCTGAACCGGCTCGAGACCCTCGCGAGCGATGACGGGCACTCGACGCTGCTGTGCGAGAACGCTTGGGAAGAGGTCGAGACGTGGCTCCTCGCCGGGCACGAGGAGGCTCCGAAGGTCCTCGGGCGGCGGTGGCGTGACATCCGAGCCGCAGTGCAGTGCAAGGAGCGGTGCTTCGTTCCGTATGCCGAGCACCGCGGCGTGTGCGATGGCCCGGGCGGCGGCCGCAAAGTGCTGGGACGTGAGGCCGCGAGCAGCTACCCACGCATCGTTCAGCTCTGTCCGGAGGATGTGGGCCATCTGGAGGCGCGCATCGGGCAGTCGCGAACCTGATTCTCGCGTCGCGCCTGGATCCTCACCCTTCCGCCCCATAGCGCCGAAGGAGATCGGCCAGGTCCGCCCTGCCCATCCTCTCGGCCCGCTCCAGCAGCGTGGGATGGCCCGGGGCATGGCTGTTGGGATCGGCGCCCGCCTGAAGGAGCATCGCCGTGAGGTGGGCGTCGCCGCGGTGCACCGCCATGCTCAAGGCACCCATCCCCTCCGTCATGTCCGTGTTCGGGTCGGCACCCAGCTCCAGAAGCAGCGCAACGATCGCGTAGTCGCCCATCGTCGTCGCCGTCATCGCTGCCTCAAGGAGCGGCGTCATCCGCGTCATGCCACTGTGTGCGTTGATGTCGGTGCCCGCGTCTACCAGGGCCCGGATCGTTGCGTGGGAGTCGCCGGCGTTCGGCACCGACGGATGCACTCCGTGGAGGGGCGTGCAGTCATGGCTGTCTCGCGCATTGGGGTCGGCGCCATGCTCCGCGAGTAGCCGAACGGCATCGGGTCGACTGTATAGGGCGGCTGAGTGCATCGCCGTCTGCCGATTGCCGCCCGTGCGGCCCACCTCGGCGCCGGCCCTTAGCAGAGCCTGCATGGCCCGAAGATCACCGGCGGCGGCGGCGTGGCCGAGGGGCGTGACCCAGTAGCAGGAATCGGGATCGCGGGGCTCGGGGGCGCCATTGGGATCCGCACCGGCCTCCAGCAGCAGCTCCACGACCTCCGAGTGCCCTGCATGGGCCGATAGCTCGAGCGCCGATTGCTCGTAGCGGTTCCGAAGGCTGGTGTCGGCACCGGCTTGGGTGAGAATGCGTACCAGGTCGCCCCGGCTCAGCCGGGCAGCCATGACCAGCGGCGGATCCTCCTTCGGCTCGTCGATGGCGACACCCTCGGCCAGAGCCCGCTTCGCGGCCTCGGCATCATCGGCGACAATGGCTGCCTGAAGGGGATTCCACGAGGCGTCCTCCACCCGCGCGCCGCGCTCGATCAGAAGGTCGACCCCTGCGGGACGAGTGGATTGGGCGGCGTTCTCAAGGGCCCTCGCCCAAGCCTCGCTGCTTGCGCCTTCCAGGATGCCCCGGTCCAGCAGTAGCCGGGCGACGCCAGGGGAGCCGTTCAACAGGGCCCAGTCGAGAGCGGTGCGGTCCTCGCCGTCGGTCGCGCCGAGGTCAGCGCCGTGATCGAGCAGGAGGGCAGCCATGTCGCTGAGGTCGCTACTGCCGGCGAGGTGAAGGACCGGCATGCCGTCCTGCGTCCGTACATTCGGGTCGGCGCCGTGATCGAGCAGCAGGCGGACCACGTCGACCTGGCCGTACATGGCCGCAACGACCAGCGGCGGCTGCATTCCCCAGCCGGGCGCCTCCGTCGGTGCCCCGCTCTCGAGCAGCTCGCGCACGCGCGCCACATCACCGCGTCTGCATGCCGAATGCAGGTCCAACCCGCACCACCCCTAGTGGACGGCCTTACTCCCTCCACACCCGCGGATCGTGGCCTGGGAACAGGCGGTTGCGCTGGGCCAGCTCCCCGAAGTACGCCCAGTCGCTCTCCGATAGCTTCTCCTGGCGGCCATATCGCCGGGCCAGCTCGGCCACGGCTTTGAAGTCGGTGTAGTGGGCATTGATGCGCCACTGGGCCGCCTCGGGCGCCCCGCCGGTGGAGATCAGGAAGGGCAGGTCCGACGACTGGAGCAGCAGGGCCTCCCGGCCCGCCTGGGTCAGGAGCTTCAGGAGGTGTTCGTCCTCGGTATCGCCCCATTCCCGGGCCAGGGCACGCATGTCCTGCTCCACGTCGTAGATCCGCTGCCAGATCCAGTACGTATCCTCGTTCATCCAGACACCGTGGCCGCCGCCCGCTCCCCAGGAGCCCTCGGGCAGTGTGATGGCACTGGTGGGCGGGTGCTCCTTCAGGTAGCGGCGAACGGTCATCACATCGACGGCGGGATCCTGGCTGGCGTACCGCAGGACGTGCCCGACGAACCGGGCGCCCTCGTACCACCAATGGCCGAACAGCTCGGTATCGAAGGACGCCAGCAGCACGGGCAGGCGGAACTCCCGGCTCTGGGCGCCGAGGGTGCCCTTGATGATGTCCAGGAAGTGGCCGGCGTGCTGGGGGATCTTGTTCTCGGCCCATTCGGGCTCATAGGCCCACTTGTGACCCAGGCCGGCGTCTCGGCTCGTCACCCGCCAGTAGCGGTGCCGGCCGGGGAAGCGGCGCTTGTGGAACTCCAGGTAGTCTGGGTCGCCAGGGTAGCCCAGGTCGGCCGACCACACGTGACGGCAGACCTCCTCGTCACGGAAGAAGGCGCATACCGGTGGATGCTCCTCGAAGGCATCGCCAACGAAGTACGCCGAATGTGCCGACTTGGGCCAGCGCTCCTGGTCCTCGACGGGCCGGTGGCGGATGGCCTCGAAGAGCCGTCCATCATCGCCGCCCTCGCCGTGCTCCACCTCGACGGGGACGGCGTAGTCGCCCCGGCTGAGCATGTGGTTGTCCACGAAGAAGAACTCGATGCCGTTCTCGGCCAGAAGCTCCTCGACGCCGGGCCGGAGCCGAACCTCGCTGCCACCCCGCACCTCCGGTGCCTCGCCCCACTCGCATCGGGGCCGGTAGGCGCACTCGGGGAGCCAGAAGCCCCGGGGCTTGCGGCCCATGAACCGCTCGAAGGTGCTGACTCCCTGGCGGATCTGAGCCAGAATGCTCGTGTCCTCGCGCAGGAGCGGGAAGTAGCCATGGGTCGCCGCCGAGCCTGTGATCTCGAGGTGGCCTGCCTCGTCGAGGGCCCGGAAGGCGCCCAGGATGTCGCCCTCTAGATCCTCGCTATAGAAGCGGCGCAGGGCCTGGAAATGCTCCTCCCAGCGCCAGCCGAGATGCTGCAAGTGGCCCTCGCCCAGCCGGCCCCACTCTTCCTGATCCCATCGGGCGGTCTTGATGCGGAAGTCCAGGTAATCGAGGAACCAGTGGTGGAACCGCTCATCGGCCATCTGCTCCATGACCGTGGGCGTCAGGCCGAAGGTGACTCCGGGTGAGATGCCGTCATCGATCAGGGCCCGGAACTCCCACAGCAGGGGCAGGTACGAGTCAGCGGTGGCCTCGCAGATCATGTGGTGCCCGTGGGGCCACCGTCCATGCCCCAAGACGTAGGGGATGTGGGAGTGCAGCATCAGGCAGAAGGCGCCATCGGCCATGAAATCCATCCTTCCGAGTGCGAGAAGTCCGGCTCTGCACTTCGCACCTGTCGCCTCGGGGGCCTGCCCGGTACACTGTACTCTGGCATCCTGCGGCAGAATCGGACACAATAGGGGTGTGGCCCTTGAGGCCCACCCCCTCGAGCGATTGGACTGAGCGTATGAGTACGCATGAGAACCCGGCGGTCGACCCGGGAGCGGTAGAGAACGCGCCCGAGACCGAGGGTCCCCGGCCCCTCTCGAAGGACCTGCTTGCCGACGAAGCCCTGGCCGACCTGTCCCTAGAGGCCATCGAGACCCTTCGCGCATCGGCCGACGAGAGCGAGGCGTCGGGACTGGCCATGGCGATCCGTATGGTGACCGAGGTGCTGGAGGGCGACCGGAAGTGCCTTCCCGCCCGGCTGGCCCAGGGTCTGCTCCAGGAGAAGCTGGAGGATCCCTCCCCCGCGGGAACCACCTATGTCGTGCTCTCGCGGGATCTACTGGCGGCGGACAATATCGAGGCGGCGCGCTGGGTGGCTCGGCGCGGCCTGGGCGTCCATCCCGACCATCGCATGGTCGATGTGCTTCTGAAGGTGGCCGCCCGGCAGCCCGAGACCGCCGACGAGGACGTGGCCCTCTGCCGAGAGCACCTCGCCGAGGCTCCCGAGCTGCTATGGCACGATTCCCAGGCGGCCGACGAGGCCGGCGACACGCTCAGAGCCGCCAACCTGGCCGTCGACGCCGCTGTGGGCTTCGTGGCCATCGACAGCCTCGACGACGCGGAGAACGCCATCTTGCGGGTTCTCGATTGCCCCGACCCCGCCGTTGTCGGACGGCTCATCGACGCTCTGCCGGCCATGGTCGGCAGCAAGGGCAGCAAGGAAGTACTGGACCTGGCCATGGAGCTGGGTACCAGCACATTCGAGGCCATGGGGCTACATGGCCGGGTCGCCGATGCCCTGAAGTCCATCATGGAGAAGCGGGGTGAGGATTCGGCCCTGCGGGAGGCGTTCGTGTCGTCCCTGGCTGCCTCCCTGGGCGGCGAGAAGGCCATCGGCGGCCTTCTGGACAAGACAGGCCTCCGGGACGCCGAGGTGCCCTTCCGCGATGCCCTGCACAAGTACGAGGAGCTGGCGGTCTACCTACCGGGGACCCATGTGTTCGATTCCGACTGGGGCGTGGGCAAGGTCAAGGCCCATGACGGCGAGTTCCTGACCATCGACTTCCAGAACAAGCCGGGCCATAGGCTGAGCCTGCAGATCGCCGAGACGGCCGTCTCTGTGGTGCCCGATACCATGGTCGCGGTGGCCTACTATGAGGATCCCGAAACGCTGGAGACGGAGCGAGACGAGGATCCCGCGTCCCTGGTGGTCCGGGCCATCGAGCAAGAGGGCGGCGACATCGCCGTCAAGGAGCTGAAGGAGATACTCACGCGGGACATAGTGGCCCCCGAGGACTGGTCGAACTGGTGGAAGAAAGCCCGGAATGCTCTTAAGAAGGATCCGCGCATCGATCACACCCAGACCTTCCGGGACATGATCCGCCTCGCCCCCGAGGGCGAGGAGCCCGCGGGTGAGACCGCCGTGGACATCCCCATCCTGGACACCAAGAAGGGCATGAAGAGCGCGGCCACGATGATCAACAAGCTCCTGAAGGAGTACCCGGACGCCGAGGAGAGGGCCCAAGCCGCCTACGCCGATGCTCTGGCCATCGCCCTGGATTCCGAGCGCTCGGCCGATGCCAGACTGTCGGTCCTTCCCTTCGTGGCCCGCTGGAAGCCCCATGAGCGCTCGACGTGGGTCAGCTACGCCGGAGGGGCCATCGAGAACGGCGGGGACGTGTGCGCCGTGACCGATCCCGAGGGGCAGAAGGTGGCCCTGGAGCTGGCGCTGGAGTCCGACGCTTGGCAGGAGGCTGCCGTCGCCGGCCTGCGGTCCAAACACGAGGATGTGGTCCAGGCGGCTTGGGAGGCCCTGGCGCTTCGTGGTCGGGCCGACCTGCGCGCCGCCCTCGAGGAGGAGCTGACCTCCAACCTGCCCGCCGCCGCGGCCGTGCAGCTCTGCCGGGTGATCTTGGAGGGCTGGGAGGATCTAGAGCCATCGAGACGGCCTCAGCCCTGGCTGGTCCTCGCCGCTCTTCTCACCGCTGCGGGCCCCCAGGCCCCCACCAAGGCGGCGGAGACGGCCCGCAAGCTGCTGTCCTCCGGCGACGATCTGCGCAAGGTACTGGCCGAGGCCGATCCACCGTCGTCGGCGATGGCCGAGCGGTTCCGCGGTACGGTCCGTCGCGGCCTGGAGGATGAAGTGGGGGAGGCCGTTCTGGATCTCCTGGATCGGGCGGGCCACGCTGAGCTCGTCGCATCCATCCGAGCCGACGACGTCGTGGTCGCCGACGACACCGCCGATCTCCCCGAGAGCGACGAGGACATCACGCTGATGACCCGCGCCACTCGGGAGATTCTCCAGGACCGGCTGAAGAAGAACCGAGCTCGGCTGGCCGTGGTGCTCGATGACCTGGAGAAGGCCCGGCAGTTCGGCGACCTCAGCGAGAACTCGGAGTACGAGACGGCTCGGGAGCAGCGAGCCATGCTCCTGTCTTCCATCGAGGCCACGACCCGGGACCTGGAGAAGGCTCAGTTCATCGAGGATATGAAGGTCGACGAGGGCGTGGCCCGGGTCGGCACCCAGATCACCCTTCGAGAGGGCGACGGCGAGCGCACCATCTGGCTGCTGGGTGAGGGCGACTCCCACCTGGGCGATGAGGTCGTCTCGTATAAGGCTCCGTTGGGACAGGCCCTCATCGGGCGCAAGGAGGGCGAGAGCGTGCCCTTCGACATGGAGGGCGGGACGTCGGAAGTCGAGATCCTGAAGGTCGAGAGGCGTCTGCCCTAGTGGGCCCGAATCGATGCAGCGATGGCGGCGCGGAATGCGCGGCCTACATTGGCCTCCCGAGGCTGCAAGGTGGATTCGAGATATGAGAACTGTTGGTCTGATGGCTCTGGCCCTGATGTCGGTGATGGTGCTCGCCCTGGGATGCGCCACGTCGAGCGCTCCCCCCGCCATCGAGGATCCCGATCTGCCCGACCTGAGCGGCGTCACCGCCCAGCAAGGGCACCTGGCCGCCGATGCCATGGCGGGCACCCAGTTCGCGGGGGTCAACGTGACAACGGCCTCCGATGGAGCGGCTCGCGCGGGGGTTACGGTCTACCTTATCCCGAGCACCGTGGGCAGCAACCTGGACGACTGGCCCCACGCCGATACCGACGACAACGGTCAGGTCAGCTTCCGCAATGTGCCCACCATCGCCGGGCTCAGGCTGTGGGCCGTGGAGGGCGATGAGTCCGCGAGCCAGACTCTTACCTCCCTCGCCGCCGGTGAGGTGGACTCGGCCGAGCTGGACGTGGAAGTAGGCGGCGGCTCCACCGGCGATGAGCTGGACGGGGTCACGGCCGCGGCGGGCCATCTGGCCAGCGACGCCATGGCGGGCAGCACCCTCGGCGGCGTGAACGTTACCGTGACCCGGGACGGCGCGCCCCTGTCCGGCCAAGTTGTCTACCTCATTCCCGATCCCATCGGCAATCAGGCCATCGGCTCCTTCCCCGGTGTGGCCACCGACGCCCAAGGGCGGGTTAGCTTCCGCGACGTCCCCGTCGACCTGACGCTGAAGGTCTGGTCTCAGGCCACGAGCGATGGAGTGGTCGTCGTGCGAGATCCCGTTGTGCAGGGCCTCGCCGCCGGCCAGGTGACTACCGCCACGATCGGCTTCTAGTGGATCTCTCCGGCGGCCATGGCGCGATGCTTCCCTCGGAGCTGGTCCGAGTTCAGGACCAGTTCCGAGGCATCATCGATGGCGAGGCCCGTAAGCTGGAGGAGGCAGACCCGCGCTGCGTCTGCCCCACCCCCTGTAGCCGGTGCTGCACCCCGAACCTGTTCTTCGTGACCGGCTTGGACTTCCTCGGGGTATGCCACTATGCCCACCAGAACCTGGATGAGGAGACCCGGGCCGACGTGGTTCTCAGGGCCCGGAAGCTCGTCGAGGAGTGCGGCATCGAGGAGGCCCTGCGCCTGGATGCGGGCGGGGGCGTCGGCGAGGCCGAGGTCGTCCAGAAGTGCCCTCTGCTGGATGAGGCCGAGAGGTGCCTGGTCTACCCCGCCAGGCCGACCCCTTGCCGTTTCTTCGGCCGGTCGCGCTTCCTGTCGGGCGAGGCGAACCTGTGTGAGATCATCGTGGACCGGCTAGGTCAGGACCTGCCATCGGTCGCGCTGCCCGTGGTCGAAGAGTACTCCCGGGCCCTCGCCAACTGTCTCGTCCAGAACCTCTCCCCCGCGGCCCTCGAGGGCATCGAGCCCTATGTAGGGGTCAGCACGCTGCCGGTGCTCATCGCCGAGACCGCATTGGATCCGACCCTAACCCTGGATGTGTGCGCACGCACCGAGGGTGGCGCGGACGAGTAGGGAGGAAGACCATGTTCAACCAGTTACCGGACGACGCACGGGAGTTCATGGACTGGCCATGGGAGAAGATCAAGCCCTTCTACGACGACCTGGCCAGCCGGCCGCTGACGGCGGAGACGGTGGAGCAGTTCCTGAAGGACTGGGACACGCTCTCCAACCTCATGGGCGAGGTGGGTACCCGGCTCAACCTGGCCACAAGCCGCGACACCACCGACGAGGAGGCGCGGAAGAGGTACACGCGCTTCCTGGAGGAGATCGTGGAGCCCGCCGAGCCCGCCGGCCAGGCGGTGGTCGATCACCTACTGGAGAGTGGCGTGGAGCCCGATGGCTTCGAGATGCCGCTCAGGAAGATGCGTACCCGCTCCAAGCTGTTCAGGGAGCAGAACGTGCCCCTGGACACCCGGGTGACCAAGCTCGAGATGGAGTATGACAAGATCGTGGGCGCCCAGACGGTGGAGTGGGAGGGCGAGGAGGTCACCCTGATCAAGCTCGGTGAGGTCCTCGAGGATACCGATCGCGACCGCCGGGAGAAGGCCTGGCGGGCCCGAGCCGAGCGGCAGCTCGCCGACCGAGACGCCATCAACGAGAACTGGGTCAAGATGCTGGAGCTGCGGCTGGAGATGGCGCGCAACGCCGATGCCGCCGACTACCGGGAGTACGTATGGGGCCAGAAGTGCCGCTTCGACTACACGCCCCACGACTGCGTGACCTTCCACGAGGCCATCGAGAGCCACATCGTGCCCCTGGCCAGGGACATACTGGAGCACCGGGCGAGCGCTCTGGGCGTCGATACGCTCAGGCCTTGGGACCTGGACGTCGACCCCACCGGCCGCGCGGCCCTCAGGCCCTTCTCCGAGGCCGAGGAGCTGGCGGGCACAGGGGAGTCAGTCTTCCGGCGGGTCGATCCGCGCCTGGGCGATTACTTCGGCCGGATGCGCCGAGAGGAGCTTCTCGACCTACCCAACCGCAAGGGTAAGGCTCCGGGCGCCTTCTGCACCGGCTTCCCGGTCCTGGGCGTGCCCTACGTGTTCATGAACGCCACGGGCAAGGAGAGCGACATCCGCACACTGCTCCACGAGGCGGGCCATGCCTTCCATGTGTTCGAGGCCCGGTCCCAGCCGTACCGGGCGCTGCGGGGCTCTCCCATGGAGTTCGCCGAGGTGGCGTCCATGTCCATGGAGCTCCTGGCGGCTCCCTATCTGACCAAGGACCAGGGCGGGTTCTTCAGTCAGGGTGAGCTGGCCCGGGCCATGGTGGGGCAGCTCGAGCGGATGCTGCTGTTCTGGCCCTACATGGCAGTGGTGGATGCCTTCCAGCACTGGGTCTACGAGAACCCCCAAGATGCGGCCGATACCTCCCAGTGCGATGGGAACTGGGCCGAGATCTGGGACCGCTTCATGCCCGTCACCGACTACTCGGGCCTGGACGATGTGAAGGAGACGGGTTGGCACCGGAAGCTCCACATCCACTGCGCCCCCTTCTACTACGTGGAGTACGGCCTGGCCCAGCTCGGCTCGGCCCAGGTCTGGGGCAATGCCCTGAGGGATCAGGGGCAGGCGGTCGGCGACTACCTGGCCGCCCTCGCCCTGGGTAGCTCCGTGCCCCTGCCGGAGCTGTTCGAGACGGCCGGCGCCCGGTTCGGGTTCGGATCGGACACGGTGGCCCCCGTTGTGTCGCTGCTCGGTGCCAAACTAGAGGAGTACCGCGCCAAGGACGCCTGACGCTTCGGACAACCGTACCACCGATTCGGAACACGCTTCCACCATCGAGCCCCCGAGCCGCCGGCCGGGGGCTCGTGCCTTGCTAGACTTCTCTCAAGCCGGTGGCTTCGGGCACGAGGTATCAGGGCCACACGGGGGCGCTTGTCCGATGATCCGGCGAAAGGAGGATGGTGTAGCAGTGTTACGGATGGAGACAAGCACGAGGAGAGTACTTTGGCTACTACTGATGGTGGCGGCGTGTGTTGCCCTGGTGATGGGGTGCGCCGTATCGCCGGGCACGCCCGACGACGATGATGGTGGCAGCAATGTTCCTCTCGAGGAGCCCCAAGAGACGGCGTATAACGCGAAGATGCCGTCGGGAACGGTGACGGCGGGCTCGGAGGAGTCCAAGACCACGGTCAACACCATGGCCCAGAACATGGGCGGCGACGATGGCGGGCTCGGTATGACCCCTGAGGAGGCCCGGCAGTACGCCACGGCCCTGTCGGCCACCGTGGAGGCCAACCCGGGTGACGCCTCCGCCCATCTCGGCCTGGCCATGGCCAGCATGGTGTTGGCCACCGAAGATGTGGCCAACACCCTGGGCAGCGATGCTCTGACCCAGGGCTGGGCTCGGGCCCTGGTGGATCCATCGGCCGATGGTCCCACGCCCGCCGCCGTCGAGTCCAGCAAGCTGCTCATCGACATGGCCAAGGGCGAGCGCGTTCTGCCCACGGCGCCGGTGAGTGCCCGGCAGTTCGGCGATATCACCCTGGACGATCTCACCCCGACCCAGGCCTGGATGGCCGCCGATGTGCTCCTCGCCTGGCTCGGCTCCGAGAGCGAGAACAAGGGCATCATCGGCCGGCTCGCGGGGCTGACCGACGTAGAGGGTACGATCGTCGTGGTGACCATCGACGGCGAGGAGATCGAAGTCGAGAGCTACATGATCGAGTCCTTCTTGGCGGGCCTGCACACCATTCGGGCCTTCCTGCTCTCGACTACGGCGTACGACCCCGACTGGGGCGACTTCGACCCCATGAGCCTCGACCCGCTGTTCTCCTACATCGGCGGCGATGACGACATGGGCGACGACGGCGCGTCGGCGTCGGAGACCAACACCTCCATCGACAGCTACGACAAGAATGGCGATGGGTGGATCACGCCCGACGAGTACCTCCCCGCCGATCCCTTCGCGACCCTGAAGAGCGGGGGCGCCACCCGACTGGCCGCCGCCAAGGGCAGCCTGAAGCTCGCGGCGGATCATCTCAGATCGGCCCAGCCCAGCCTGGCGACCAGTGAGCTCATCCCGCCCGAGGAGCAGGAGGACGTGGATTGGCAAGAACTGCTGGGGTGGCTCGACACCCTGGAGAAGCTGCTGGACGGAACGGCGGACATGGTCATCGAGACCGTGGACTTCGGACCCGAGACCGGCTGCGGCACCAAGACCCAGTCCACCCTCCGCATGACCCTTCAGCCCTTCTTCGCGGGCTCGGTCACCGACCTCAAGGACCTGCTGCCCAGGCTGCAGAAGAGTGGCGAGTACTGGATGCCGGCCCAGCCCGCGGACAACACCCTGAGCGGGATGTTCCCCGACGGGATGCCCGACCTGATGAAGATGGGCATCGCCACCGATGACGGCGAGGTGGGCTTCCAGGGCAGCATTGGCAAGATCCTGTCGATCGATGGCCACGCCGCTGAGGAGCCCAACTGGGACCCGTACCTGGCGAGCTTGGTCGCCATGCCCGATCCGGCCGATCCGGGCGAGACCGTCACGGTGGTCGCCACGGCGTGTGATCCCGACGGGGACGCCCTGACCTACGAGTGGGATGTAGATGGCCCTGTCGAGAGCATCCAGCCCAGCGGAGCGACCCTCACCTTCGACGTTTCAGAGGCGTCGGTCACCAGCCGGCAGATGGCCTTCGTCAGCGTCCGTATCGTGGACGGCAACGATGGCGACGCATGGGGCGGGGTCTGGGTCACGCTCAATATGCCCTAGCGACGGCGGCATCCGCCGAGTGAGTGGAGCAACACACCACACCGCGGGACGGGCCCGGATTGGGCTCGTCCCGCTCCTCTTCTCGCTGCTGGCCCTAGGCGCCCACGGCCAGCTCCTATCGGTTCCCTACGGTGACCAAGGCGTGGCCGTCGAGCACGGCCTCGGCATCGCGCCAGGGGCCTTCGGGGGCACGGGGTCCGTCGATTGGCTGGCCCACGGTGATCTGGCCGAGGGCGAAGTCCTGCGGCTCCATGCCAGCAGCGAGACGGCGCGCCTGGGCCCCGCCGTCGATCCCGACCTGGCTTACGCCGGTCGACAAGGATGGCTGTCCGTCTGCAGGGAGAAGGGCCGATGGCGGCTGGGCGTGCGGCTGAGAGCCGCGGACCTAGGACTTTCGGCCCGGGAGGTGGATTTCGGGGTGGGCAGCCGGGGCGGGACCGTCTCCTTGGCAACACTCCTTGGCGATGGCTGGTACGGAGCACTCGGGCACGGCTGGGGCCGGCCCGAGCCCCAGGCCACTTGGCCGGGCTCCAGGGTCACCGGCTCGGGCGGCGGGCAGTTCTGGGCGCTGGACCTGGGTCGACGCACCCGGCGGTACACCACCGGCGCCCGGCTGGCATGGTCGGCCTCGGGGCAACGGATCGAGGGCCGGGCCAGCGGGCTTCGGCCCGATGCGCCCGCCGGGTGGACCA
>WJIW01000611.1 GCA_014730065.1 Armatimonadia bacterium
GAGCTGGATACCACCCAGCTCGTGCCCACTAGTCGCCTGGTCCAGCAGGTCACGGGCATTCGCATCCAGCCGAACAAAGCCATCGTGGGCGCCAATGCCTTCGCCCACGAGGCGGGTATCCACGTTCATGGCGTCTTGGCCGACGCGGCCACGTACGAGATCATGGACGCCCAGTCCGTCGGCCTGCCCGAGTCCACCATCGTCCTGGGCAAGCACTCCGGAATGCACGCCTTCCGGACCAAGATCCAGGAGCTGGGCTTCACCATGGACGAGGCCGACATGGTTCGAGCCTTCCATCGGTTCAAGTCCCTGGCGGACAAGAAGAAGCACGTGTCCGACGAGGACATCCGGACCCTGGTGGCCGACGAGACCCACCACATCGAGAAGGACGCCTACCAGCTCGAGTACCTACACGTGGTCGGCGGGGCGGGGATCCGCCCCACGGCAACGGTCCAGCTAGTGCGCGAGGGCCAGATCCTCAGCGAGGCCCGGATCGGCGTTGGCTCCGTGGATGCCATATACCAGACCATCGCCGCCATGGCCCACATCCCCCACGAGCTGATCGACTACACCGTGGAGTCGGTCACCGGGGGCACCGATGCCCTGGGCGAGGTGACGGTGAAGATCGGCGCACACCACAAAGTGTTCTCCGGCCGGGCGGCCAACATGGACATCCTGGAGGCGAGCGCCCGAGCCTATATCCACGCCTTGAACAAGGCGATCTACTACATGGAGCACCGAGGGGGCGAGTAAGACATGGCCCGACCCATGACGATCACCGAGAAGATCTTGGCCCGCCATTCCGGCGCCGAGGAGGTCGCGCCAGGCCAGTTCGTCAACGTCAAGCCCGACCTGGTCATGGCCAACGACATCACGGCGCCGCTGGCCATCGACGCCTTCCGCGCCACCGGCGCGGTGAAGGTCTTCGATCCCGACAAGGTGGCCCTGGTGCCCAGCCACTGGGCGCCACCCAAGGATATCCTGTCGGCCGAGCTGGTCTACAAGATGCGCCACTTCGCACGGGAGCAGGGCATCGACGGCTTCTACGAGCTTGGCCGTGGCGGCATCGAGCACGTGATCCTGCCCGAGGAGGGCGTCGTCGTGCCCGGCGACCTGGTCCTGGGCGCCGATTCCCACACCTGCACCTACGGCGGCGTGGGGGCATTCTCCACCGGGGTGGGCTCCACAGACCTGGGCTGTGCCCTGGCGACCGGCGAGACGTGGCTGCGGGTGCCCGAGAGCCTGCGGTTCGAGTACAACGGCAAGCTCAAGGAGTACGTCACGGGCAAAGACCTAATCCTGTTCACCATCGGCCAGATCGGCTGCGATGGTGCTCGGTACCAGGCGATGGAGTTCGTGGGCGACACCATCTCCAGCCTGCCCATGTACCAGCGGCTGACCATGTGCAACATGGCCATCGAGGCGGGCGGGAAGAGCGGCATCGTGCCGCCCGACGACATCACCAGGGAGTACGAAGATGGCCGGGCCAAGCGCGAGCCGGTCTACCTGGAGTCCGACGGCGAGGCCGAATACAAGGAGCGGTACGTCTGGGACGTCTCCGAGATGGAGCCTCAGGTCGCCTACCCCTTCCTCCCCTCGAACACCAAGCCTATCTCCGAGGCCAAGGGCCTGGAGGTCGATCAGGTGTTCATCGGCTCATGCACCAATGCCCGGTTCGAGGACCTGGAGGTGGCGGCGGAGATCTTCAAGGGCCGCCGGGTCCACGAGCGGCTCCGCTGCATCGTGTTGCCGGGCTCGGACCGGGTGTGGCGCGCGGCGGAGAAGGCGGGGCTGCTGGATGTGTTCGTCGACTCCGGCTGCTCCGTGGGACCCGCGAGCTGCGGGCCCTGCCTGGGCGGCCACCTGGGCGTGCTGTGCGAAGGTGAGCGGTGCGCGACCACCAGCAACCGCAACTTCCGCGGCCGGATGGGACACCGGGACTCGGAAGCGTACCTGGTTAACCCCTTCATCGCGGCCGCCACCGCCGTCGCCGGCCATCTCTGCCGGCCCGACGACTTGAACTAGGGAGGCATATCGTGAGCGGAAAAGCGCATATCGTCGGAGACCACATCGACACCGACGTCATCATCCCAGCGGGAAGGCTGAATGATCCTCGGCCCGAGGTCCTGGCCAAGCACTGCATGGAGAACCTGGAGCCCAACTGGGTCGACCGGGTATCGCCGGGTGACGTGCTCGTGGCGGGCGTGAACTTCGGCTGCGGCAGTAGCCGGGAGCACGCCCCCATCGCCATCAAGGCGTGCGGGATCTCAGCGGTCATCGCCCGGAACTTCGCCCGGATCTTCTTCCGGAACTCCATCAACATCGGCCTGCCCATCTTCGAGTGCCCCGAGGCCGTGGACGCCACCGACGACGGGGATGTCATCTCCTTCGACCTCAGCTCGGGCACCATCACCAACGAGACGAAGAACCAGAGCTTCCAGGCCGAGCCATTTCCCGAGTTCATGCTGAACATCGTGGATGCCGGCGGGCTTGTGGAGTACACCAAGCGTAAGCTACAAACCCAGGGTTGAGGCGTGAGGACAACCGGGGCCGGCCCAGTGCCGGCCCCGCCGCCGCGGGAGGCCATCCGCCATGAAGCTGATCACCTGCATCACGCGCCAGAGCCGGCTGGACGACGTGCTCAACGCTCTTCGTGAGGAGGGCATCCGCGGAGTCACGGTCAGTGAGGTCC
>WJIW01000612.1 GCA_014730065.1 Armatimonadia bacterium
GACCGAGACGCCCATGCGCGCGAGGGCCTCCATGGCCTCACCGGGCCGGCCGATGTTCAGGTAGCCCGCGGCACGCGCGCCCTGGAGGATCGCCTCCTGGCTGAACTCGCCCTTACCGGCCGCGAGAGCGGCCGCCCGGTACGCCCACTGAGCGGGCCCACCGTGGCTCCAGAGCCTCAGCGCTGTCGAGAAGGCCGCGGCATTCGTGAGCGGGCCAAGCTCGAAAGGCGTCTTGGCCGCGAAGACCTTGATCTTCTCCATCTGGCGGCTCGCGGTGCCGCGGCCGTAGACGGGGTCGAGGAAGTTCGACATGCGGACCTGGCCCAACTCCATGGTGGCATTGAACCGCATGCCCGCGGTGATCAGGGCCCCGATCGCGGCCGTGCCGGCCACCGAGAGCCGGCGCAGCCACGTGATGGCCGCATCGAACCCCCAGCGCATGGTGCGGAAGGCGCGGCTCCAAGCCCGCTCCAGGTTGCGCACCCCGCGCTCCCACAGGCGGGTCGCATCGGCCGCCCGCCGGGCATGCTGCGCCGCTCGGTCACCGGAACGCTGCGAGGCCCGCGTCAACGAGGAATACTTCTCCTCGAGGATGCGCAGACGCTCGAGCATCTGGTCGTCCGTGATCTTCATCAACAGACCGAGTTCGGTCGTGGCGGCGCTCATACTCACCTCACAGAGAGCTGGTCATGGAGCCGAAGTGGCTCGCCAAGACCTGGAAGGCCAAGTACGTCTGCCAGTGCTGATCCAACAGGCCACCGGGCTCAGGCAACGCCCCGAGCGTGACGGCGAGCTGCCATGCTATGACCTGTCGGAGGACCCAGGTGGTCTGGTATCGGGGTTTGCACGGTATCCCGCGTCCTCCGTCGGGGCGCTCGACTCGGGCGCAGAGACACCACTGCTCGAGTTTCCCAGCTCCTCTTCCACCTCCGCGATCTGTTCGGGCAGGAGGCCGCACAGGCCCTGGAACTCCTCCATGAGGGCGTACAGGATGTCGTCGCCCTTGCAGAGGAGGCGATCGAGGTGCTTCCGCTTGATCTCCTCGGTGCTGCTCATGTTGGCGGCCACAGGCGGCCGCAGCCCCATCTCGGGGTTGCTCTGATCGAGGGACTGGCGGGTCGGGATACAGTAGTTCGTCACCAGGTTGATCCAGCACCACTCGATGAAGGGCACCGGGCCGGTGTGGCCGGGCACGATGCGGCTGCCGATCTCCATCCGGTTGTCGTCGTCTTCGAGCACCATGTAGTGGGTGGCGAAGAACTTCTGGACGATCTGCCGCTCGCGGGCCGTCTTGATCGGGCGCGCCTCGATGTAGTAGGGACTGTCGGCGGCGCCGATAGGGAGAGGAATGCGTCGCGGCTCGGGGTTCGCCTCGGCCGCTACCCAATCGCTCAGTGCTCGGCTCATGTGGACCTCCACGGACGGGCCCTCGGGCTATGCCACCCGGGTGCCCGCCACTTCGACTTGGATCAAGTCCAACGCCCCGTGCGTGCTCGCGTGTAGATCCCCTTCGGCCGCGAAGGGGGTCGTGTGGTTCTGGCGGTCATTGTCATAGGTCGGCTTCTCGGACGTCTGCCACGACGCACCACCGAAGGTGATCTTCAGCGGTGGCGTGGCCCCGGCACCCCACCGGAGAGCCGCTCCCCAGTGGGAGTCGAACCATGCCTCCACGACGCTTTGGGTGACCACGGCGCCGGGCTGCACTCCCACGCTGCTACGTCCCGACCACACACCGAAGCCCCTGGGGTCGCCGATGGTGTCACCCCTGCGCAGGGATTCGGTATCGATCCCCTTGTCGATCTCGAGACTGACGGTCGTGATGTCCTCGCCATAGTCATCCGTCCCCGTCGCACCGGTGAGGAACTGGAAGGCGGAGTCCATCGCGATGGGCTCCTGGTACGCCCAATCCCACTCCGTCCCCCCCCACGTGATCGCGCCGACGGTCTCGTTGTCATCATGGGCGACCACATTCGCCGTCACGGTGAGCCACCGGGACTCATCCGCAGTGTGGGCGCTCTCGATGGTGGCCGAGGTGCACACGGCGGACCGGATCACCTTCTGCATCATGGTGTTCTCGCCCAGGCCCCAGATCGAGATCGCGGGCAGCTTGTGGAACACGGGCGGATCGGCAAGGTCGTTGTGCTTGAACAGCCACTCCATGATGGTCTCGAGCTCGGTCGTGTTCTCCGGCGGCACGCGAAACCTGAGCTGGCCCTGCACGAAGTCATCCACCGTGGCAGGGGGGCCGTTGTACGGGCTGTTCTGGGCGAAGTCGTACGGGATGAGCAGCTTGCCGCCCCGGACGGTATCCGTCAGCAGGGGCACGATGAAGTCAGGCTGGGTCGGCAGCGTAGGAGAATCATCCCATTGGGTGCCGCTGCCCTCCAGCGCGATACCAGCGTAGTATGGCCACTTGGGAAGCCAGTCGATCGCCATGGTTCACCCTCCTATAGGTGCGCGCTGCCGCCCAGGAGCCGGAGTGTGCAAGTCGCGACCCCCATGTACTCCTCGGTCACGATCTCGCCCGCCCCGATGCCCGTCACCCAGGCGCCTCCGGCATAGCCTCCGAACAGGACGCCATCGCCCTTCAGGGCCGTGTGGGCGTGGGCCAGCAGGGCCTTGCGGACGCAGTAGCTGTACCGATCCCCCACCGCCTGCAGCTCCAGTTGAGTGATCGCCTCGTTATGCCAGAGCACCAGCACCTCGTAGGTGCACGAGACCGCATCGCGCCCCGGCATGGAATCCACGGTCTCTGTCGCGCCGCCGCGTACCCATCCCAAGGGGCCATCGGTCCGCAGGGATCCAGGCTCCGCGCTGTACTCCCATGTGACGGGAGCCGGCAGTGCTATCGTGGGGGTTGCGGCGGCCTGGTAGGCCGACAGGATGGCGGGCAGGTCGCTCTCTAGAACACCGAGGATCGCGCGTCCGGCTTGCTCACGGTCAAAGTCCAGGAGGTTCATGGGCTAGTCCCCCCGTACTTCGCCGCGATCTTCTTGAGCCGGTCCTCAAGCCATTGGCGCGCTGCCTCAGCGACATCGCGCCGCATCGCGTCCGTAACCACAATGAAGGAGCGCCTGGGGATGTGCTTGTAGCCGAACTGGTGAGTCAGCCCGATAGCCTTGCCGGACTTGGGGTTGGACCGGGAGGTGCCGATGAAGTACTTGTCCCGCGAGATCCGCCGAACCGCGCTCGGGGCACCCGCGTCGCCGATGAGGGACCGCTTGAGCTCGCCCGTGTCATCCAGGATGCGCTCCGAGCTAGCCATTCTGCCCAGATGCCGATCGAAGGCACTCCGCGCCCGGTCCTTGCGCCGAGCGAGGCCCGCCTTGCGCTTGCGGTATTCCTTGCGGCCAATGCCCCCACCCCACAGGGACTTGAGGTTGCGCTCCTCGGCCCGCAGGTCGGCCATCCGCCGAGCATGGCGCCCCGCGAATGCTCCGCGACGCCTCAGCCGTTGCTGGACGGTCACTGGAGACAGGGGCGGCCACGGATCGCCGGGCGGACCCTCGTTGGCGAAGATCTCAGCGATGTGGTTCTGGGCCACACGCCCGATGAGCATCAGGAGATCACGATACTGGCTGGCCTGACTCCTGAGCTCCCTCAAGGCGGGCCCGAAGCTGTCCTTCAGAATGAGCACCTGGAACCCAATCACGGCCACACCCTCTTGGGATCACTCGTGACCACGATGGGCTTCTCGCTGTCCGCGAGGCCCGGTACATCAAGCCCGTCCGCGTGGGCGATCTCATCACGCTCCAGATCCAGGAGTGCTCCGAACATCCTCTCGGCCTCCTGGCGCCACCAGACCGCCAGCTCCTCCTGGGCGGGGGTGCGGCCACGACCCGCGAACTCATCGCCGCAGATCTTCACAAGAGTCAGGAGCTCCGCGAGCTCCCGAATGCCCGATGTCGCGGCATCCGTTACCCGCATGCGCCCCGCCAACCGAAGGTTGATCTCATCATCCGCTCGGGTCTGGTATGCTCCGATGCGGGCATCGATCTCCGGGCTGGTCAAGTCCCCCCATGCCGACGCATCTCCGAGGTTGAGGAAGGTCCGGAGGCGCTCCTTCACGGCACTGAGCTCCGAGTACGCCAATCCATACCCTCCCCAGGAAGCCTCTTGGGGAGCCGGCGTGCCCACGAGGGGTGGGTAGGCACGCCGGCTCGGGGTGAAGGGCAGCGAGCCCGAGCTCGCCGCGCGAGGCCTACGCCGTGGTCGTCACGTTGGTGAAGATGTAGATGGCAGGCCGACGCATGATCGGCATCAACTCCACGTTCAGTAGGACCCAGACGGCCGAGGGATCGGGGTCGGTCCAGGACTTGCTGAAGAACCCACGCATCCCAGCCGGGGCTTCCAGATCCTCGGGCTCGCACATAACGAGCTCGAGCTCCAGCGTCTCATTGGGATTGCTGGGCAGCAGGACAACCCGGTAGTCGGGCAGCAGCTTCGAGAGCGACTCGGTCTTGCCGTAGTCGGTCGTGTCGACCCGGTTGCCGGTGTTGAGCACCACACACCGGAAGCCTTCGAACTCGGCCACGAAGCCTCCCTCGATCATCTGGCGTACTGCCCTATCGTCCTTGGTGACCCACTTGCTCCACTCATCGTTCTGAGCGATGGTCTTCCGCCAGGTGAAGTAGTTCATCAGCACCGTGCTCGGCGCCACGTTGTAGTTCTTGTCCACAGCGCTCTGCGCGCCGAGTAAATCGCCCAGGATGTCCGTGCCCGCCACGGTCCAATCCGCCGATACCGTGGAGGCGATCTGATCGGCCGGAACACCATTGGAGAACGTGGTGGGCGTGCCCTCGTCCATAGGCACCGTGATGGTGCTTGGGTTCGACAGCACCTGGGACTTCAGCCACACGATGCGGCGCTCGAAGTGGTTCCGCATACCCCGCAACCCGCGGAGCACCAGGCGCTGCCCGATGGGCTCATTGCGCGTTCCGGGTGCCCGTAGGAACTTCATGGCGGCACCCTTGGCTTGCAGCTTTTCACGCATGCGAGCCGCACGCACATTGACGGTATCCCAGCCGTGCCCGCCCACGATCCGGGCAGGGCCGCCAGGGGTGCTGAACCCGGCCATCTTGTAGTCGCCGGGCCGCTCACGATCGAACTGGACCATCTGACCGCCCTCAGCATTGGGGGTCTCGATGAAGTAGTCATTCCAGAAGCTGGGCACCGGCCGAAGCTCTTGGGCGGCCCCAGTCAGGAAGGTGGAAACTTCGATCTTGCTAGGCATGTCTCTATCCTCCCCTATCCGTGGTGGCCCCTCAGACGAAGAGCTTCAGGCCCCAGGCGACTTCGAGCTCGGCCTTGGCCTTGTCGGTCCCGTTGAGGTGGTCCTCGTAGATGTCGGTGTCGTAGAGATCGCCGCCGTCGTAGGCGACCTGCACCCGGACGGCCTGGCGATCCTCGGCGGTATGGGTGACGTCGTTCAGGAGCTGGACGGCCGTATCCAAGATCGCGACCGCCGTGGCCTGGCCGTCTTCGTCCGACCCAGGGGCCACATACACGTAATCCCCCTCAGCGAAGCCAGCCCCGGCCGTGATGGCCGTAGTGACCGTGATGGTACCGGCAGTGGCGTCGATCGCCGTGATTGCGCCCAGGTCCTCCTTGGTGGGTGATCCGCCGGCGCCGACGATATAGACGTTATCGCCGACCGCGAAGATGTCGGTGCGGTCGACCGAGAGCGTATCCTGGCCCGAAGCCTCCGCAGCACTGAGCTGCGCGCCCCGGATGACGTGGTACTTGCCATCGGAGGTCGCCTTCGCGAGAATCAGGCCCTTGGGCAGGAAAGTGGACCCGACCCGGCTAGCGGGGAACCGCGTGTCACCATCGATGGTGACGTGATGGAAGGGGTTCTTCCGCAGGTTCACCTCGTCATAGACGGCGCCTTCGTTGAGCCCGAAGGGATCCAGTCCGGTCATCACGCATCACCTCCCCCGCCGCCCGCCTGGGTGGCCTTCGTGTACTCCTGGGCCGCCTTGCGGCCGGCATCCAGCATCGCTTCGCGACCTCCGGGATCGGTCTCGACGTGACCGGACTCCTCGAAGGCGGCCTTGTCGAGCTTGGCGATCTCCAGGAGGGCCTCGATGAAGTCTTTCTCCTGCTCCTCGTCCGTGCCGAACTGCGCCTTCACGGCGGTCTCGGACGGCAGGTGAGGGATCATGCCGATGAGGATGTCGGCACGATAGGGCGTGATCTCGCCCTGATCACGGAGCGTCACTACTCGCTCCTTGACCCGGTCCTCGAAGGCGGCACGCCGCTCGGCGGCGCGCTCCTTGCGCTCCTTCTCCGCCTGGGCCGTCTGGGCAGCGAGCTGCTTCTCCAGCTCATCCTGCTTGGCGGCCTGGGCGTCGAAGATGGCCTTGACCTCGGGCGAGACGCCGGAGAGGTCCGGAGTGGGCGGCTCCTCCTCGGATGCCTCGATGTCGAGGTCGACCCGCAGCGCTTCCCCGAGAGCCTTGATCTGCTCGGGCTTCGGGGTGGCCTCGAGGCCGAACTGGGCCTTGAGGGCCTCGGTGAAGTTCTTCACGTTGTCATCCTCCCTATCGTCTGGAGGCGGCTCTCGGCCGTCCTCGGGCTCGGACGCGGAGAAGGCCGTTCGGCCTGCCTCCACCTCGTCGGGGGTTGGCGTGCGACCAAGGAGGCCGCGGAGCCACTGACATCCACTCGCGAACCAGCCCCGCTCATCGGGGCACTGAGACTCGTCGCCATCGGGCGACTCGTACTCATCGGCAAACACGAAGCCACGCGTCTGCCGGTTACGCGCCTTCTGCACGATCGCGAGGTGCTCAAGCGCCTCACCGAGGGGCTCGCCCGTGGACTCATCGCGGTCATCGGGCGAGTAGAACTGGACGCTCACATTGCGGTACGTCCCGTCCTCGGCCTTGGCTGCATGGTCGGGGTGCGTGATGTCGACCGTGCCCCGCATGCGGCCCTCGTCATCCACCTCGATCTCGGCGGGATCCACCCAGCCGATCACATCATTGGCCGTGTGCCCGACCTGCACGGGGATCTTGCGAAGGCTCGGGAACCGGGCCGCGTTATCCTTCGTCTTGGCCACGATCGCCTGGATGCGACCCCGGTCATAGAC
>WJIW01000613.1 GCA_014730065.1 Armatimonadia bacterium
CCCATCAAGTACCTGAACGTGGACATCGAGGTAATGAAGACCGCCGCGGCCAACCAGATCAAGTCGGGCGAGTCGGTATGGTTCGGCTGCGATGTGGGCAAGCACCTGGACCGGGACGCGGGCCTGATGGATGTGGACCTGTTCGAATACGAGCTGGTGTACGGCCGGGCCCCGGAGCTGAGCAAGGCCGAGCGACTGGACTACGGCCACGCCCAGATGACCCATGCCATGGTCTTCACCGGCGTGGATCTGGACGGCAATGACTGTCCGCTGAAGTGGCGGGTCGAGAACTCGTGGGGCGACAAGGTGGGCGACGACGGTTTCATGCAGATGACCGACAAGTGGTTCGATGAGCACAACTACGAGGTGGTCGTCCGCAAACGATACGTGCCCGAGGACCTGTGGCCTGTCCTCGAGACCGAGCCCGTGGCCCTCGATCCGTGGGATCCCATGGGCGCGCTGGCGTGTTGACGTGCTGCGGATGGAGGCGGGAGCCCGCCGCCATCCGCCGACCGTCTAGTCATCCTCGGGGGCGGGTAGACCCGCATCGACCGCCGATGCGGCCATCTGCCGCTCGGCGATCAGGTCTTCGAGGCGCTCCTTCTCCCTGACGAGCTCCTCGAGGGACATGGCCTCTGGGTTCGTCGCTGCCGCGCCGGGCAACTCGATGCCCTGGCTTGACAGCCAGGCGTCCACCTCGGCCTGGTTCTGCCGGTACAGGTAGAGCCCCATACCCGCGACTCCCAGACCGACGGCGAAGCCGGTCAGATGCTGTGATGTGATCGCCATTCTCGTGTCCTCCTGTCAAGTAACACCTGCTCGCAAGCTACGGTCGCCGACGCTGTGCCCCCGGCGGGGGACTTTGGAAGCTCATGGGCGTGGCCGAGGCGATGCCCCCCAGCCCCTCCATGACCTCGCCGTGAAGGCTGGACATGCTGCGAATGCCGTGCAGAAGCTCATTGCCCGTCGCCTCGGGGTCCCCGGTGATGGCGTAGCCCAAGAGAGCTGTCAGCACCGACAGGGGGCGCACGCTGGACCGGTCCTGCCGGACCGCGATCTCGTATCGCGGCAGGCCATCCTCCTCGGCCGGGAAGCGCATAGGCTGCACCTCGACGGACAGGTGCGGCTGGGCCAAGTGCCGCCCGAAGCTGCTCGCCCACGTGACGACAGCAGCCGGGAGGACGTTGCCCCGAAGCAAGCCCACCAGTAGGTAACCAGCCGTGAGAACCTCAGGGTGGGCGTCCCCCTCCTCGACAACATCATCCCAGGTGTGCTTGGCCACGGCGGCGAGGGTCCCAACCCCCGCTGCCCCCTCCAAGAGGCGCCCCCATCGCCCTTCCACACCGAGCCACCTCGCGGCAAGAGCGCCCGCCAGCACCGCCCCCGACGCGTAGGCCAGGCGACCCGGATCCGAGCGGTCGCTCACCAAGGTGAGGGTGACTGGAGCCAGGTCACGCTCGATGGATACGAACAGGGCCAGCCGCAGCAGGATCTCCTCCTGCCGGACGGTGCTCGGATCATGGTGCACCAGGACCGATCCACTCACACTAGAGTACTCCACTGATTGGATGCCCTCATGGTCGCCCACCACTTGGCACATGCCCTCGGGGTCCTTCACAGGGGTGGACACGTGGGCTCGGAAGCGTCCGTCCAGTGAGTGTGTCACATCGATGGCCAGGCCGCTAGCCACGCGCACCCACCCCGTCCAAGTCCATGAGGAGGATGCGGCCGGAGTTGAGCACAACGGCGACGGTGCAGGCGTTGTGAAGCACCGCGCCCCAGAATACGGGGAGGATCCCCAGTGCTGAGAGAAAGAGGCCAATGGTGTTCACGCCGATGGCGATGGCGAAGTTCTGCTTCACTATGCCCATGGTGTTCTGAGCCATGCGGATGATGGACGGTATCATCAGCGGATCGTCCCCGGCGATGGTGAGGTCCGCGGCCTCCATGGCGATGTCGGTCCGGGTATTCCCCATGGCCACCCCCACGTCGGCGTAGGCGAGGGCTGGTGCGTCATTGATCCCGTCGCCGACCATGACAACCCGGCTCCCGCGGGACTGGATCTTGAGCACCGAGTGGGCTTTGTCCTCGGGCATCACCTCGGCCTTGTAGCGATCCATGGACATGCGGTGAGCAACGAGCTCCGCGTGCTGCTCCACGTCGCCCGTCAGCAGGATGATGTCATCGAAGCCGGAGTAGCGAAGCCGGTTGAGCGACTTCTTCATGTTCTCGCGGAGCCGGTCCTGCACTCCCAGGACGCCGGCCAGCCTACTGTCGACCGACACGTAGAGCACCGACTCACCGGCTCTCACCAGCCGCGCGACCTGATCGGCAGCGCCGCTGACGTCGACGTCCGCCTCCTGCATGAACCGCTTGCTCCCCACCCTCACGAGCGACCCGTCGACAACGGTCTCCACGCCCCGGGCGATGGAGACCTGGGTCTCAGAGTGCTCGGGCACGGTCCAGCCTCGGCGGCGAACCTTCTCCAAGATCGCCACGGCCATCGGGTGGTTGGAGGTCTCCTCGGCCGCCGCCGCTAGCTCCAGGACCTGACGGTCAGTCAGGTCTGGCTGGGTGGCGTAGATACTCGTGACCTGGGGCCGGCCTTCGGTCATGGTTCCGGTCTTGTCCATGATGAGCGTGTCGGCCTCGGCGAGCATCTCGATGTAGTTGCCGCCTTTTATAAGTGCCCGATGCTGGGCCGCCGCGCAGATCGCCGAGGCCATGGCGGTGGCTGTGGACAGCCGCACGCCGCACGAGTAGTCGATGATGAGCATGTTCAGCGCTCGTTCGGCACTTCGGGTGATGGCGTACACGAGGCCCGCTAGGGCGAAGTTGACCGGGATGAACTGCGCCGAAAACCGATCAGCGTAGGCCTGTATGGAGGCCTTCTTGTGAGCCGCTTCCTCGACCATGGCAATGACCCGGGCCACGGCGGTCTCGTCACCCACGCGCTCGGCGCGGATGACTAGCGACCCCGTCTTGACCACCGACCCCGCGAAGGCCTCGGTCCCAGCCTCTTTGCGGGCCGGCAGGAACTCGCCGGTGATGGACGACTCGTCAACAGCCCCCTCACCTCGCTCCACCGTGCCGTCGACGCTGATCTTCTCGCCCGTGCTCGCGAGAACTAGGTCACCGACCTTGACCTCGTTGATGGGCACTCGACGCTCGGTTCCATCGTCGTCGACCACCCACACCAAGGGTTCACCGACGTCGAGCATATCTCGGATCGCATTGCGCGCCTGCTCCATGCTGTAGGCCGTTAGAAGCTCGGCTATGTCTGCGAGCCAGATGATGGTGAGGGCACTTATGCCGCGTCCAGCCACCAATGATGAGAGTATGGCGGCGCCACTGAGGGTGTCAGCGTTGGGGCGGCCCGAGGTCCGCAGCGATTCCAGTCCGCTCCTGAATATGGGCAACGAGTAGCCGATCGCAGTCAGGGAGGGCATGGTCGTGAACCGGCGCCAGAAGGGAGCACCATCGGGGAGCGGGGAGCGGCGCATCACGGCGAACAGCAGTCCCACCGTGAGACCTGCCACCCGCGTCACCATCTCCGAGAGAGGCTCCTCGCTAAGGCGACGCTCATTCACCGTTCGCTGTGCCATCTCGTCCCGCTCGGCCTTATGTGCTGCCATGGAGTACGAGCCGATAATCTCCTCGACGGCCTCGAGAACATCCGCCGCCTCAGCGTACTCGCGTTCGTACGCCACCAGGACGTTGCGCGTGATGGGCGTGACCTTCGCAGACACCACGTAGGTCACGGCTATGACGGCGCGCTCGATCTCCTCGGCGTGCTCGCCGAGGTACCCCAAGGCCCGGCTCTCGATGCGGACCCGGCCCGGGAGCTCATGCCTGATTTGACAGGCCAGCAAAGGCTGGCGCTTGCGTCGTCTCATCGTGTGATCCCGTTCGACCTAACGGTGTTCCCGACCGAGAAGAGCGAGGTATGTCCACCACATCATGGTGAAGCCCGGCGGCGTCTGCACCTGGCCCGCCCGAGCGATCTGGTAGGCCCCGTAGAGCCCAATGGCTATGGGTACGGCCGTCCAGAGATCGACGACTCCTCCGGTCTGGTCGTAGACGACGGCATTGAGCGACCGCCCCATGGCGCGTATCTCCTGCCTGAGCCTGCACTCGGGCGGGCGCCCGACCTCGTCGTCCAATCCCAGGAGCCTCACGACGGCGGCCCACAGAAGCTCGGCGGACACTTGGTCGTCGTCGTGCTCGACCAGCACGCTGCCAGTGATCGGGCTCGCCTGAGCGCACTCCACGCCGTCGATACCCGAGAGGCTCTGCGCCAGCCGCCGAGAGCCCGCGTCATCTCCCGCGAGGCTGGGCACCTCGAAGCGCACTCGCCCGGGCAGTAGGTGTCGCGTCCTCACCGGGTGGGTGAGACGTAGTACGGCCGGCCGCTTGTCTTCGCCCCGCCGCTTTAGCAGGGAGGCGACGATCAGGCCGGTGATCAGATGCAAGAGGGTCACCCTTCCCAGATGGCAGCTTCGCGGGTTGGCACACCACTATTGTAGACCATTCGAAGAGCCAGCCCAAGGAGGATCGCTTCGGTCGGAGAAAAGCACGGTGTCCAGCACCGACGAGGGATGATGCTTCGTGCCGGGTATGGATCGCAGGCAGTTCATCGGAGCAACAGCGGGCGCAATGGCCGCAGCAGCCACGAGCCGGGCTCGAGCCGATGGGGGACGCATCGTGCAGCGACCGAACGTGCTCTTCCTGATGGCCGACCAGCACCGGGGCGATTGCGTGGGCGCCGACGGCAACCCGCATATTCACACCCCCAGCCTGGATCGGATCGCCCGCGAGGGTGCTCTGTTCTCCCGGGCCTACACCTCCACGCCTTCCTGCACGCCCGCTCGAGCGGGGCTGCTGACGGGCCTATCCCCCTGGCATCACGGGATGCTCGCCTATGGCGCCGTCTCGCCCCGGTATGAGCGCGAGAAGCCCCGACTCATGCGAGACGCCGGCTATTACACCACGGGTATCGGCAAGATGCACTGGCACCCTCAGCGCCACACCCACGGCTACCACCAGACCATCGTTGACGAATCGGGCCGTGCCGAGTCGCCCGAGTTCGTTAGCGACTACCGCCAGTGGTTCCGCGAAGTGGCGCCCGACCTGGACCCCGACGCCACGGGCGTGGGCTGGAACGACCACATGGGCCGGATGTACGTCCTGCCCGAGGAGCTGCATCCCACCCGCTGGACGGGCGACGTGGCCGTGGACTTCCTGGAGACCTACCATCGTCCTGAGCCCTTCTTCCTCAAGGTCTCCTTCGCCCGGCCCCATAGCCCGTACGACCCACCCCAGCGCTTCTACGATATGTACGAGAACGAGCCGGTGCCCGGCCGCGTCCTCGGCGAGTGGTGCGCCGAGAATCGCCTGGAGGGGGAGGACCTGCCCAGCCATCTGGCCAGGGGCGACGTGGGCGCGGAAACCGTGCGCCACTCCCGCCGCTGCTACTACGGGTCGGTGAGCTTCATCGACGAGCAGGTGGGTCGCATGCTCAGCGCTCTCGAGCGCCGCGGCCTACTGGACAACACCCTCATCGTCTACACGTCCGACCATGGGGATATGCTCGGCGACCACCACATGTGGCGGAAGACCTTCGCCTTCGAGGGCTCGGCCCGAATCCCCATGCTCATGCGCTGGCCGGAAGGTATGGTCGATGGACCGCGGGGGCGCGTCGAATCGGCGCCCGTCGAGCTGCGGGACATCCTCCCGACATGCCTCCATGCCGCCGGTGCGCCGTACGACCCTAGCCACTTCGACGGCGGGAGCATGCTGTCACTGCTTCAGGGCCGTGGCCAGTGGCGGGATGCCATCGATCTGGAGCACGGGCGCTGCTACTGGCCCGAGAACCAGTGGACGGCCCTCACCGATGGCCACACCAAGTACATCTACTTCGCCCCCACGGGCGAGGAGATGCTCTTCGACCTGGACCGGGATCCCAACGAGACCCGCGATCTTGCCCGGTCGCCGGGCCACGACGACCTCCGCCGCCACTGGCGCCAGCGGATGGTGGAGCACCTCGCCGAGCGCGGCGAGCCGTGGGTGGTGGACGGCGATCTGGGCCTGAGGCCCGATCCGATGGTCTACGGGCCGAACTACCCCCGGATCTAGTCCTCCAGCTCCACCACCCAGATATTGCGGTACTGCACGGGATTCCAGTGGTCCTGGAGGATGATGGGGCCAATGGGCCCGTCACCGGGCTGGGTGGGCGCCCCGCCGGGTAGCTCCACGTCCTCATGGATCAAGATCCCGTTGTGGCGCACGGTGATACGGGCGGGCTCGCCCTCGCCCGTATCCTCGTTGAACCGGGCCGCTCGGAAGTCTACGTCATAGGTCTGCCAGACCGTGGGGGGCGCGCACGCGTTCACGTCGGGCCGCCGCACACCGTACAGGCCCCCGCACTGGTTGTTCTCACCCTCCATGCCATAGCTCTCCAGCACCTGGATCTCGTGCCGAGCCTGGAGGTAGACGCCGCTGTTGCCGCGCCCCTGGCCTCGGCGGTTCGGCTCCCACGGGGTGCGGAACTCCAGGTGAAGCTGAATGTCGCCGAAGGCCTGCTTGGTCACGATGGAGCCTGCGCCGCCGACGATCTCCATGGCGCCATCGGGCAGGATCTTCCACGGGGAGTACAGCTCGGGCTCGTCGTTGATGATCTCCCACCGGGCCTGGTCGCCATCCATCTCCGGCGGCAGGACCTCATCGTGAAGCTCGGCGTAACCCATCCCCTCCTGGGCGTAGGGACCCGCCACCCACCATGTAACGATGGCCCCCGGGTGCCCTCCCTGGATCTGCTCGAAGGTCACGCCCTCTCGCTCGGCGGGCTCGGGCTCGAAGGAC
>WJIW01000614.1 GCA_014730065.1 Armatimonadia bacterium
ATCCTCACCTCCTCCTCAGCTAGAGCATCATCTGCAAGCTCCGACATGAACACGGCGACCTCGGGGGGGGTCCCGAACTGCCCCCTGGCGCGTCGGTCCCGCTCCGCGATCCCAGCCTCCACCTGCCTTTGTAGCCGCCATGCAGCGCGTGTGAGGACCGCGGACCCTACCCCGATAGCGCCTGTTGTCTGCCCCATGGCCAGTGCACGTCTCCTGCCTGTCGCATACCAGTGTGCGGGGATCGTTACGCCGAGTGGCGAGTGGCGCATGGCGTTACAGTACGCCCCGATAGCACACTTGTGTTCGCGTTTCGGCGTGCCATTACCTCTCGGGCACCAAGCCGACGCCGAACAGGGCCGGTACAGACCTCAACCTCATCATCTGCACGATGCGGTACAGACACCCCGCTACCTCAGCCGGTTCAGGTCGCCCGCTTTGAGGCCGGAGTCCTGGAGGGAGGTGTAGACGGCGGAATCGCCGCGCTCGTAGAGGGCGAGGATCACATCGGAGAGGCCGATGGCGCTGCCGTCCCGTCGCCAGGCGAGGAGGAGGGCGTGGGCTAGTACGTCCTTGGCGGCGGCATCGGGGGGCATGGTGGCCCCTTCGTCGGGCTCGGGCAGGGCGGACAGACGCTTCCGGACGGCCTCCTCGCGCCGTACCAGATCCACGCCCCGCTCCCGCAGAGCCTCGCGCATGTAGTCGGGCAGGGCCTGGATGCACCCGAATACCAGGTGCAGAGGGGTGAACTCCGAGCCGCCGAGGGAGCGGGCGAAGGAGATGGCGTGCTGGATCGCCGAACGGGCCGCGAAGTCCAGGCAGCCCCACTGGAACACCCCGACGGCGGGAGCGACCTCCCGGCGTGCGCGCATCTCATGCTCGCCCTGCTCACCCACCCACTGACGGGTGGCGGCCAGGTCGATCCCGCTCTCGGCGAGGACCCGGTACGCGGCGCCGTCTTCCATGGCGAGCATCGCTAAGAGCATGTGCTCGGTGCCGACGATGGACTGGCCCAGGGCCTGGGCCTCTTCGACGGCCTGGTTGATCGCCTTGCTGGCGGGGAGCGAGATGCGGGCGGTGATGCCGGCCCGGGCTGGCATGCGTGGCAAGCGCTCCTCGAGCCTGGCCCGGATGACCGCGGGGTTGGCGCCCTTGGCGGCCAGGATCCGGAAGGCCAGGCTCTCGGGGAGCATTAGTATGGCCATGAGCAGATGGCCGACGTCGTAGAAGTCGGCACCCCGCTCCGAGGCTTCCTCCTGAGCGCGCTTCACCGCCACCCGGCACAGGTCCGAAAGGCGATCAGGCAATCGCATCTCATTCAGCCTTCCCGTCGGCCCAAGTCCATGGGGCCGGCAGTGACCCTAGTACACGGGAACGCCGTCGCGCGTGGTGATCTCCCTGAAATCCCCCAGCAGGGCCTTGGTGATCGGTCCCGGCTCGCCCGTGCCGATGGTACGTCCATCGACGGCGACGACAGGCACCACCTCGGCCGCTGTTCCCGTCAGAAAGCACTCATCTGCCGCGTATACGTCGGGCAGGATCAGCACCGTCTCCTCGTACGGTATGCCACGTTTGGTCGCCAGATCCCTCACCGCATTGCGAGTGATGCCCGGCAGCAGGCCACAATGATCGGCGGGGGTGCGGATGGCGCCGTTCTTGACCAGCAGGATGTTGTCGCCCGTGCATTCGGCCACATATCCCTCGTGGTTGAGCATGATGCCCTCGAGGCAGCCGGCATCGGTCACCTGCATCTTCGCCATGACGTTATTCAGGTAGTTCAGCGACTTGATCGCCGGTGAGAGCGCCGCCGGCGTGTTCCGGCGCACCCCAACGGTGCATAGCGATAGGCCGTTCTCGTAGAACTCAGTCGGGTACAGGCTGATGGCGCCCACGATGATGATCACGGACTTGCCATTGCACTTCCGAGGATCCAGCCCCAGATCCCCGATGCCCCGGGTGGCGATCAGCCGGATGTAACCGTCGCGCAGGCCCGACGCCTTGACAGTCTCCACCATGGCCGCGGTCATCTCGTCGGGGGTCATGCTCAGATTCAGTCGGAGGGCGTGGGCCGATTGGAAGATCCGGTCCACATGCTCCTGGCACTTGAAGATGCAGCCGTCGTACAGGCGGATGCCCTCGAACACGCCATCACCATAGAGGAGACCGTGGTCGAAGACCGAGATCTTGGCCTCCGAGCCCTTCATGATCTCCCCGTTCACATATACGGTCATCTCTTGCCAGTCGGTTCCTGACACGGCTGCTCCCTTCGGCCGGGCGGCACTTCCGGCGCGGTCCAGGTAGCCCCATGGACCCGCCGGTGCGTCTTGCGCGCGCTAACTGTTCCCTATTCAGGCGCCATCTTGCAAGCCCTCTCCAGGGGTCGTCATAGGCCGAGGCCCGGGGGCCTGAACAGCAGGACGGCTCCGATGAGGAGTGCCGCCACGATCGCCCACGCTACCAGGAAGCCATTCAGGGTCTCCCTCGAGGGCTTGGGCAGGAAGATCCCGCCCACGTCGATGAGCCGCTGCTCGGGGGGGATGGCCTCATCGAGGGGCTTCTCCAGCCGCTCCTCGTCGCCGATCTTGGTGTACAGGCGCACGTAGTAGTCCTCGCCGTGCTCCTTGCTCGGGGCCGGCGTCAGGAAGCTCACTACCACGCCAGCCAGTATGCCCGCTCCAAGCCATGCCAGGAGCTGCGGTCCCTCGGCCATCGAGGTGGCGTTGGCGAGGAGGAAGCGGGTACCCGAGGCCACCACGAAGCTCGCGATGGCGCCATAAGCGTTCATGCGGCGCCAGAGCACCCCGAGCCAGAAGGCCACGCCGATGGTGCCCGTGACCTCCCAGAAGGACTTCAGGCCCCCGAAGATCGACTCCTGGGTCACTCCATAGTAAAGGGCCAGGACCACGACCAGCACGGCCACGACCCGGGAGAGGATCAGTATCTGGCGCTCTGTGGCCTTGGGGTTGATCAGGTCGCCGTAGATGTTCTCGGAGATCAGCCCGGACACGGCCACCATCATGGAGTCGCAGGTGCTCATGGCGGCAGCCATGATCGTGGCGATCATCAGGCCGGCGAATCCTACGGGCAGAAGCGCACCCACAGCATCACCGAAGGCGGTATCGGGGTTGGGCAGATCCGGCTTGGTGACGAACCAAGCGATCCCGAGCAGGCACCAGCCCACGGTGCAGAAGCGCTTGAGGAAGTTGCCGTAGGTCATGCCGATACGGCCTTCCAGCTCGTTCTTGCCGGCCGAGGTCACGGACACGATATGGGCCTGGCTCACGATGCTAAACAGCGATACAACGCAGAGCCCGATCACATGCACGATGCTGAAGTCGGAGCTGACCAGGGCCAGCTTCTCCGGCTCGAGCGCTTCCCTCAGGCCCGACATGCCCCCGACTCGGCCCAGGACGAAAGGCAGTGCCAGGAAGGACAGCAGGATAATCATGATGCCCTGGATGAGGTCGGTGCGGATGGCGCCCACAATGCCGCCGGCGATGCCGTAACCGACGAACAACAGGGTGATGATGCCCATGGCGACGTAGAACACCGCAGGCTCGGGCTGGGTGATACCAATGTGGCCCATCCAGTCGTAGTAGACCATGGGGCCCTTCCAGTGGAGCAGGCCCTGAACGGTCCGGGAGGTGCCGTTGAGCATCACGCCCATGGCCATGCAGGCGCCGATACTGCTCACGATGACGGTGATGGCGCTCACGGCGCGCCCGTAGCGCAGGCGGTAGACATCGGCCACGGTGAGGCACCGTAGCCGGCGGATGAGGGGGGCCAGCAGCCAGTAGAAGGGGGTCGAGATCATCCAGTTCCACTGGGCCCAGATGCCCGAGAGGCCGCTCTTGTAGCTTTCGGCCACGACCCCGGCTGCCTGGTCCGAGTGGGTGCCGGTCCCGAAGGCGTGGAATAGCATGAACCAGCGGTTGAACCGCCGGCCGCCCACCAGGTAGTCCTCCCGGCTTTTCACCGATCGCCCCGCGAGGGCGCCTATGAGGGTGATGCCCGCCAAGTAGATGACGACGATGATGGCATCGAGATACTCCATGCCCAGGATCATGCGTCTGCCTCCGTCTAGTCGCAGGGATCCCCGCGCGGCCAGGCCGCGCCCCGTACTGCATTAGGGTGTTCGTATGCCGGGCCGGGAGGCCTTCCACGGGAATGCCCATGGGCCATGAACGATCGCCGTCCTCACTTCGCTACCATCCCTGGGGCCGCTGTGCTATCATGCGGGCCTGCATTTCAGGCTGTGGAGGAGAGGAGCATCGCTAGATGGCGAAGATCTACTACGACCAAGATGCCAGCTTCGATGCCCTGAAGGACCGGACCGTCGGCGTGATCGGGTACGGCATTCAGGGCGAGGGGCAGGCCCAGAACCTCCGGGACTCGGGCGTCAACGTCCTCGTCGCGGAGAAGGCCGAGGCGCGTATCGCCGCGGCCAAGGAAGTGGGCCTGGAGGTGGGCTCGGCCGATGAGGTGGCCAAGAAGGCCGATGTCATCGTTCTGCTGACCCAGGACCACCTTCAGGCGAGCATCTACCGGGAGCTCATCGCGCCCCATATGAGCAAGGGCGAGGCCCTGGTGTTCTCCCACGGGTTCAACATCCACTACGGGCAGATCCAGCCCCCGGCGGACATCGACGTGCTCATGGTCGCCCCCAAGGGCCCGGGCGCCCTGGTTCGGGAGCAGTACCTGCGCGGCGCGGGAGTTCCCGCCCTGCTTGCCATCCACCAGGATTCCACCGGCAATGCCAAGGAGCTGGGCCTGGCCTACGCCAAGGGCATCGGCGGCACCCGGGGCGGGGTCATCGAGACCAGCTTCCGGGAGGAGACGGAGACCGATCTCTTCGGCGAGCAGTCGGTGCTCTGCGGCGGAGCCGCGGCGCTCATCACCGCCGCCTACGAGACCCTCGTCGAGGCCGGCTACCAGCCCGAGATGGCCTACTTCGAGTGCTGCCACGAGCTGAAGCTCATCTGTGACCTCATCTTCAAGTACGGCATCGCGGGCATGCGCCGCCGGGTCTCCGATACCGCCGAGTTCGGCGACCTCAGCCGCGGCCCCCGCATCATCGACGAGAATGTCCGGGAGACGCTCCGGGAGATTCTGGCCGAGATCCAGAACGGCGAGTTCGCCCGGGAGTGGATTCTCGAGAACCAGGCGGGCCGCCCCGTCTACACGCGCCTCCGCAATCAGGGCGACACCCACGAGATCGAGCGGATCGGCAAAGAGCTACGCGACTCCATGCCCTGGCTGCAAGAGCTATAGAGGGGCAGAGGGGCCAGGTGGTCCCCTGCCCATCCCCCAGCAGCCGGGCCCTCTACAGCCCGACACTAGCTCAAAGCGATCCACTGCCCCCGGCGAGGATGGAGACCCCATCCTCGCCCGGCAGGGCTGCTCGGCAGTAGGGCGAACAACCTGAGGATCCCATAGGAGGCACCCCCATGAGCGATACCGGCAAGGAGAAGCTGGTCATCTTCGACACCACCCTCCGGGATGGTGAGCAGTCGCCTGGCGCGAGCATGACGGCGGAGGAAAAGTACGAGGTCGCACTCCAGCTCGCCCGGCTCAATGTGGACGTCATCGAGGCGGGCTTCCCCATCAGCTCCCAGGGCGACTTCGAGAGCGTGCGGCTCATCGCCCGGGATGTGAAGGGGCCGGCGATCTGCGGCCTGGCCAGGGCCCGGGAGGGCGACATTGACCGGGCGTGGGAGGCTGTGCAGGAATCGGACAAGCCCCGCATCCACACATTCATCGCCACCAGCGACATCCACATGGAGCGCAAGCTCAAGCTGCCGCCCGAGAAGGTCCTGGAGGCGGCGGTGGAGGCCGTCAAGCGCGCCCGGACGTACACCGACAACGTGGAGTTCTCCCCCGAGGACGCCGTCCGGACACGGTTCGAGTTCCTCGTCGACGTGGTCAAGGCCGTGGTCGACGCCGGCGCCACCACGGTGAACATCCCCGATACGGTGGGGTATGCGCTCCCCTGGCAGTTCGGCAAGATGGTCGGTGACCTTATCGAGCAGGTGAAGCCGCCCGAGGGCGTGGTCATCTCGGTCCACTGTCACAACGACTTGGGGCTGGGGGTCGCCAACTCCCTGGCGGCCGTGCAGGCGGGCGCCCGGCAGGTGGAGTGCACCGTCAACGGCCTGGGCGAGCGTGCCGGCAACGCCGCCCTGGAAGAGGTCGCCATGGCGGTGCGTACCCGCTTC
>WJIW01000615.1 GCA_014730065.1 Armatimonadia bacterium
CGCGAACCAGCCCCGCTCATCGGGGCACTGAGACTCGTCGCCATCGGGCGACTCGTACTCATCGGCAAACACGAAGCCACGCGTCTGCCGGTTACGCGCCTTCTGCACGATCGCGAGGTGCTCAAGCGCCTCACCGATGGGCTCGCCCGTGGACTCATCGCGGTCGCTGGACGAGTAGAACTGGACGCTCACATTGCGGTACGTCCCGTCGTCGGCCTTGGCCGCATGGTCGGGGTGCGTGATGTCGACCGTGCCCCGCATGCGGCCCTCGTCATCCACCTCGATCTCGTCGGGATTCACCCAGCCGATCACGTCATTGGCCGTGTGCCCGACCTGCACGGGGATCTTGCGGAGGCTCGGGAACCGGGCTGCGTTCTCCTTCGTCTTGGCCACGATCGCCTGGATGCGATCCCGGTCATAGACCTCCTCGCGACCGTTGATGTCGAACCGGCCGGGAGCGAACATCTCGACGGGACGCTGATCCCCGAATGCGGCCTCATCGACGGGGACGCGGATCAGTCGGTTCTTCACGTCTGCTGGCCTCCTCGGTGAGCGTGACCCCATATCGGCGCCGGGCGGAGCGCGCCATCTCAGCGAGCTCTCTGTCCGGGGACTTGCACAGGCGGCGAAGAGCGGTGCGCGCCTGGGGCGTATCGATCTGCCCCAACATCTCGATGGCATCACATCGGGCGATGGCTTCATCGGCAGTCTGGCATCGGCTGGCGGCGAGCACGATCACGTCCACGCCTTGCTTCCCGAGCCCGCCCATGAGTCGCCGCAGGTAGCGGAGCCCGTCGCCGGTGCCGTGAGCGATGAGCTGCACCAATGCCCCCGCTGGATCCGATGTGCCTGACACGATGCCTCCCAAATGCAGAGAGGGCCCCAGGGAGCCATTGGCTCCGCGGGGCCCTCTAGGGGCTCTCTCTCCGCGTACTGGTCTCAATATGCTGGCGTCATGGGGAGGATTCGGCCGTCCCGCAGAATCTCCTCATCACTGATTCGAGTTTTTTACCGGCACCTCATTGCCCCAACACGCCCAACCGGGCCGTGCCCGCCTGGCGAACAGCTCCAAGTACGGGCCTCCCACCAGCTCCTCGATGCGGTCTTGGACCGACTCGGGCTTCTCGGAGTGCCGCCCCCGGGGCTGCAAGATCGCCTGCTGGACGCGGCGGCTCCTCCGCCGAGGCCGGCCGCGCGTGCCCAGTAGGACGTACTCGACCGACTGGCGTGTCCAGTGGCCCATCCCGCAGCAGGGGCGGGAGCCGTCCTTGACCATCTTGGTCCACACGAAGGCCACCGTCTTGTAGCAGAATCCCCAGGCCGCCATAAGGTCGAGGGCATGGGGCAGCATGGACCCGATGGCCCACATGAATAGGGCGCAGTCCGGGGCCGCGACATCCCCAACGGGTATCCGGGCCAGGTCCTCCCGGGCCAACAGGCCGTAGTGCTTGCCGGCCCATCGGCTCTCGGGATGCTCCGCATGCCAGCGGTCGGAGTAGTTCCGGAAGGCCCATGGGGGATCGGCCAAGATGGCGCCGAAGGGCCCGTCCGGCAGTGGGGCGAGGGCCGTGCTCTGGTCTCCATCCATCGCGGGGTCCTTGTTGTGCAGTATCCCCACGCATCGCGCTAACTCAGGTGTCCGCGGGCCATCTCTACGAGCTCGTCATCCACCTCCCACAGGCCGAGCCGTCCTTTGGCGGGTTGGGGGCATGGAAAGGGCTCCACATTCTCGAGCACCCAGCACCAGGAGTCCTCTCCGGCATAGATCCAGCACGCCTGACTTGGGAAGCAGCGAAGGGCCTCGCGGGGCCGCAGGCAGTCGGTGATCCGGCACTGACCGCGGATCATCCCCAGGGTCTTCATGTACCGCCGTGCCTCGTCGTGATAGCCCGCCACGATGCCCGCGTGCTCTACGCGGAGCGAAGCGTGCAGCACGAGCTCGCCGCGGTAGGATGTGGCCCAGGAGCGGTTCTCGATCCGCTTCCCGCAGCGGATGATGTAGTCCAAGTACGGCTCCCGGATGCTCAGCGCCTTCACGACGCCCTCCTGATCCAGCGCTTCAGGCGGACCGAGCGAGGTGGTACCCTCATACGAGCCATGGTCAACGCCATGAGGCGCCTTGCCACGGCGACCTCGAACCCCTGATGGGTGATCGCCCGGCGGACGATGTTGTTGAGCACATCCTCAGCGAGCAACGGCGATCTAGCGCTCCAGGTGCGCCACCACTCCAGGGCCTGCCGCACGGCTTCATCGACCATGTGGGCGGGCATGTACGCGCCCCACTCGTCCGGCTCAACGGCGGCCATGTATGCCCTTATGGCCGCCCATCCCGAACGGTCGCAACCACAGATCCGATCATGCACGAACACGAGCCGCTCTCGTAGGCTCTTCCCCGCGCGTTCCGAGGAGTAGCGCCGGCCCGCGAACGCACTCCCCTGGACTCGCGACAGCAGCTCGCACACGTTCGTGCTGGTCACCATCCCCTCAGTGGGCGCCGCCCCGGCTGGAGGGTTCCGTGGGCCCACCCGAGAACTTCTTGGCGCGAGAGTATCCCGCGCAGGGTGGTGAGAACATGAAAGACGCAAGTGAATGGTACGGTGTCCGGGTACTCGCCTGTGTCTTGGGATTCCTACTGCTCGCCGCTGCCGCGATCTATGTACCTCGCTGGCACAGAATGCCTCACTGGCCCAAGGCGGATCCTGGGCCGGATGGGTTCGGGACCAGAGCGAGCGCAGAGAAGTGGGCCATGTACTACCTAGGCCGCCGTGAGGGGGTCTTCCGGGTGGATCTGCATCTACTGGAGCGCAACTCGCATGGGTGGTGGGTGGCGGAGGCAACGCGCTTCTGTGAAGGTGACGATGGCAGCATGTCATTGGGGCACATACGGCTGATCTTCTACCTCGACCAAGCAGAAGAGCGGTACCGGTTTCGGTCCTCGACGGAGTTCCCATTCGGTTTCGACTCCCCCTTGCCCAGCTATGTGAACGGGCCCCTCCCCTCACCAGCCGCTTCGCCGGTGAGGGGGAGGGGTAGCCCATAGTCTTGCATCCATGGGCCGCTAGTCGCTGTCCCTGGGGTCTATGGCGATGAGTCCCACACGACAACCTCAGGGTTCCATTCGCCGGGGTTCGGGTTGCCCCCATGGCAACTGAACACACAACCAAGCGGGGCGATCCAACGGCCGTCGTTGTCGTCGCAGTTCGTGTCGCCGTCCTGGGCCGTGAGGACGTAGAGGGTGGCTGCTTGGTCTTCATCGAACAGGCCCGTGCCGGCATCTCCGCCATCCCACTCAGGAAGCCCTATCGTCCAGTGGCCGGTGGTGGGGGAGTACGAGATGTTCTGGGCGTCTAAGCTGAGGGCCGTCCACTTGTACGCTGTGTTCTCGTACGGCTTGGACACCCGCACCACTTTCCAGTTGGTGAGATCACCGGGTGCGTCGATCACGATCTCCTGATTGTAGTAGCGCACAGGTCCACCTTGCCCGAACCAATCAATATCCACATCGAACGAGGCTTGTACCACGTCGCAGTCCGTGGTGCTGAAGATGCCGTCGGTGTCGCCGACCTCCTGGGGGTGCATGTCATTGCCGAGAATGCGGTCGAAGGCTACCCAGCCCATCGTGTCGCTGGGGTAGCTAATGTTGTAGCTCCAGGTCTTGCTGCTCGGTGCATCATCGTCTGGGTCTGAGTAGATGAGGTCGGAGTTACCGGTGATCGGGATCACCTTCGCACGCCAACGATCCTCGCTGAGTGGTCCTTGGTACCACTCGAGACCAACACCCGCCTTCTTGACACTTATGCTGGCGCTCGGGCCGTAGGCGTTGGGTGCGAATGGCGCTTCTGAACCATCCAGGAGGCTGCAACCTACGGTGATGGTATCATCGTCATCAGCCCACATGAGCGGCCCAGATGACCCGTTGCCTCCACTGAATGTGTAGGGCCAGTCGATGGTGACGTCTAGTCCATCGTAGTACTTGGTCCACGACACTGTCACGGGCTCCGTGTCCATCATCGCCATCGACACTCCGCCGCCGGGGGGAGGGAGGGGGTCGTCGTCGGGATCCGCAAGGGTTATCCCACTCACGGTGATCTCCAGCTTGTAGTTGTTCTCAGTGTGATCGTAGTCGTCGTCGCAGGATTGAGGGATATTGACAACACAGAAGCCCCAGTCGTCCGCGTAGTTATTCGGGGTGCCGTTGTTGTCGTGCGAGACGAAGCTGCCGCCGCTGTGGGAGTACGTGCCCATCAGTTCCCAACTATTGTAGGAGCTCCAGACATACTGCTTGATCGTGGCGCCTACGAGCCCGTCGTCGACCTCATCCAGGTCGACCCAGATGCCCACCTGGAACTGACCGCTCCAGGGCTCGCTGGGGAATTCGCCCCAGTTCGCGCTGTCATCGACGTCACCAGACCCGTCGTAGGCTCCATACAAGGCCTGGTCGAGGGTCATGTCGGCCTGCGCCCCTACCGCAAGGACTCCTAGCAGAGATAAGAGAACGAGTACGTGCAGGAGGTGCGTGAAGATACGCATGTGCTTCGTGCTCCTTCTGTCGGCCCGCTGCAACGGGCCGTACGTTGCCGGCGCGATGCGCCGGTATCTGCCGCCCTCCCCCGAGTCACTCGGGGGAGGGGTCACTCACCATCGCGACATGTCCATCGGGGGCTCCGCCCCGGGCCTCTTGGGCCACACCCCAGCAGCCCTTCAGGATCAGCACCACCACGGCCAGGCACATCAGCGCCACCGCCGCAACGGGCACGTTGTAAGTCGTCTCCTCTTCCAGCATCCTCACCCCCTCGCTCAGCTCA
>WJIW01000616.1 GCA_014730065.1 Armatimonadia bacterium
ACAGGCGGGCAGGCCCACGGCCAGCAACCCAACGCTCAGGAGGATCAGGGTATGCGCCACGACCAGGCCCGCCCGTCGACGGCCCCGCCTATGCTCGCTGTATAATGTACCTAGTGTCCACACGTACATTGGACGCTCGCGCGTCCCCTTGGGTCTCACCGATTCGGGCCGCACTGACCGAATCGGACCTGGGCGGGTCCTCGCGCGAGCGCGAGCGAGAGGGAGTCCGTTGATGCAGGCGGTAGTGACCGGCATGGGTTGTGTCTCCCCCCTGGGGACCGACGTTCTCGCCTTCGAGGAGCGTCTATTCGCCGGAGAGTGCGGGCTCAGTCCGATTCGGCGGTTCGACACCGAGGGGCTGAGGAACTCCCTGGCAGGGGAGATCGACCCCATCCCCGACGCGCCAGCTTGGGCCCGGGTGGACCCGGCCGTCTCGCCCGAGCTTGTCTTCCTGCTCCGGGCCGTCCAGGAGGCGCTGGAGGCTGCGGGCGATCCCGATCTTGGGGGAACCGTGGGCCTGGTTCTCTCCACCAACTTCGCGGGCTCCACGGCCATCGACAGTTACTTCGGTGGCCAAACGGAGGGCGGTGCCGATCTCGCTCGGGCGCGGTTCGACGCCGGCCCGAAGCTACTCGTCGAAGGCCTGGGCCTGCGCGGGCCCGCGACCACCCTCTCCATCTCCTGCGCCTCGGGTACCAGCGCCGTCGCTCTCGCGGCCGATTGGGTACGCTCCGGACGAGTACCCGTGGCCATAGCCGCGGGCTACGACGCTCTGAGCTTGCACCTAATGTCGGGGCTTTCCATTCTGCGCACCGTCTCCACCGACACCTGCCGGCCCTTCGACAAGGACCGCTCGGGCACCATCTTCTCCGAGGGTGCCGCGGCCCTGGTCATCGAGAGTGAGGCCCACGCCTACGGCCGCGGAGCCACGGCCCATGCCCAGGTACTCGGTGGGGCGGACACCAACAATGCCTATCACCTGACGGCTCCCGACAAAGAGGGTGAGGGGATCGAGCTCTGTGTGCGCCGGGCTCTGGACAGGGCCGGCGTGCGGCCGGAAGAGATCGACTACGTCAACGCCCACGGCACGGCCACGGTGTACCACGACGTCACCGAGGTCCGAGCCATCAAGCAAGTACTCGGCACCCGGGCACGGGAGATCCCTGTCTCCTCGATCAAGGGCGCCTGCGGCCATCTTATGGGCGCTGCGGGCACCATCGAGATCGTGGCATCGCTGCTGGCCATGGCACGCCAAGAGGTGCCTCCGACGGTGAACCTGGAGGAGCCCGATCCGGATTGCGATCTGGATCACGTGCCTGGGTCCGCCAGGCCTGCCCAGGTCGACACGGTGCTGACCAATTCCGCTGGGATCGGCGGCAGCAACGCCTCGCTCCTGCTCCGCCGGATCGCGTAGAGAGGAGCACGCGCCGTGGATGCCACGCCTGACCACCGCGAGGCCCGGGCGCGTGTGGAGTCCGCCGAGTCGATCGTCGTCTTCACGGGAGCGGGCATCTCCGCCGAGAGCGGCATCCCAACGTACCGAGGCGAGGGCGGGGTGTGGAGGCAGTACCGCGCCGAGGACCTGGCCACCATGGATGCCTTCCGCCGCGATCCAGACCTGGTATGGGAATGGTATGGCGAGCGCCGGCAGGCGATGGCCGAGTGCGATCCGGGCCCCGGACACAGGGCCTTGGCGGCCCTGGAGCGGAGAGTGGGCGATGGCTTCCTGCTAGTTACCCAGAACATCGACAACCTCCACCGCCGGGCGGGGAGCGAGCGGATCCTGGAGATCCACGGGAACGCCTTCCGCACCGTCTGCTCCGGCTGCGGGCGTGGGCCCGGCGGCTACGAGACCTCGGTGCCGTCAACCACCACCTGCGTCCATTGCGGCGACCGACTGCGGCCCGATGTGGTATGGTTCGGCGAGCCCCTCGATCCCACGGTCATAGGGGCCGCGTTCCAGGCTGCGGCGGAGTGCCAGGTACTCCTGTGCATAGGCTCATCACTGCTGGTGCGGCCTGCGGCTTCCTTGCCGGAGATCGCCATCGAGGCGGGGGCGGACATCATCGAGGTGAACCCCGAGCCCACGTGGCTCACGGCCCGGGCGCGCTGGAGCTTCCAGGAGCAGGCGGGGCGAGCGCTGCCGCTCATCGCCGGCTGATCGGGCGCCGAGGGCATTGCGGAGGAGAAGTGCCGAGTGACCGAGAGAAGCATCTCAGGAGTGCGGGTGTTCGTGGCACCCGCAGCCGAGCTGGAGCTGGCGATCCGGGACATCGTGCTGGACGCGATACGGCAGAAGCCCGACGCCGTGCTGATGTTCCCCACCGGCTCGACCCCCGAGGGTGTCTACGCGGCCCTGGTCAGCCAGTTTCGCCGCCGCCGACCGGGGGCACCGAACCCGTCTTGGTCCCAGGCTCGGTGCCTGAATATGGACGAGTACTGGCGGATGCCATCGTGGGACCGGCAGTCGTATGCCTGGTTCATGAAGTCCCACCTGTATGGCTGGGTCGATGTGTCCACCGCGAACATCTACTACCCCGACGCCATGGCCCCCACGGCCGAGGAGGCGTGCCAGGCCTATGAAGCGCAGATCGAGGCCCTCGGGGGCATCGACCACTGCCTGCTGGGCATCGGCGTCAATGGCCATATCGCCTTCAACGAGCCGGGCTACCCCCGAACCCGGACCCACCTGGTGGAGCTTACCGAGAGCACAATAGAAGCGAACCAGCGGTTCTTCGAGCCACCCGAGGCGATGCCCACACAGGCCCTGACGGCGGGATTGGACACTCTCCTGGCATCAAGGCGTATCACCCTCCTAGCCACCGGCGCCGCCAAGGCCGAAGCGGTGCGGGACGCCTTGACCGCCGACCCCGGCAACGACTGCCCAGCGAGCTTCCTACAGGGGCTCGCCGACCGATGTACTTTCTACCTGGACGAGGAAGCGGCCAGCTTGCTGCCGGGTGAGGCGCCATGACCCGCCTGGGCCTTCCCCTCGACCCCGCCGAGGTGGACTACGTGTTCTTGGATGTGGACGGCACCATCGTCCACGAGGACATCCATGTGCTGCGTACGGTATGTGCCCACATGGCCCGGGCCAGCGGCGGCGGCGCCTCGGCCGATGAGCTCGGCGACAAGTGGGCCGAGAAGTGGTTCGGGTTGTGCGACATCGCCAACGAGGCCGACTACGCCCCATGCCGGGACCTACTCCCACGCTCCCTGCGCGCGACGGCCGAGCACTTCGCCATGGATTACGAGATCGACGACTGGATCGAAGCGGTGGTCGAGTACTCCCGCCGCTCGCCACTGCTCCACGACGCCAGGGTGTTTCTGGAGAGAGTCTCCATCCCCGTCTGCCTACTGTCGAATCGCGATACGGAGCCGCTCCACCAGACCCTGGAGCGAGCGGGCGTGGAGTCCTCGCTCATCGTTACCAGTGAGGACGCCCGCGCCTACAAACCCCATCCGGGCATGTTTCGGAGAGCCCTGGACCTGACTGATGCGTCGCCCGAGCGGGTCGTGCATATCGGCGATTCCCACCATGCCGACGTGTGCGGTGCGGCGCGTCTCGGCATCAACACCGTCTGGCTCAACCGCGAAGGCCGGGACGAGCCTACGGAGGAGGGCATCCGAGCCGATCGCGTCGTCGCCTCGCTCCTCGAGCTGGTGCCGGGAGGATAGACCGAAGGAGTCCGCGCCATGCAGACGCCCCGCTGGTCCCACTGGGTCGTGCTCACCGTCTCCTCCGCCTGGGTCCTAACCGCGGCCGGGCTCCTCACGTCATGCGAGGAGGGTAGCCCCAGCTCAGCGCCGGCCCCGGCCCCTGCGGCCCCATCGGACCCACCACCGGTTACATTCGACGAGGAGCCCGGCATGGCCGCGCCGACCCTGGAGGATCTGCGGGAGGTCGACTCCCTCGAGACCCATGCCGAGGCCGGTCGGGTGTACAGCCTGTCCCTCGGCGATAAGCCTCTGAGCACCTTCCGGTACTACGGACTGCCCCACTACCCCGATGCCGTGGGTGCCGAGATGGTCTCTTCGGCCGGAGGCGAGTCGGCGCCCATGGAGTCGACGTACGTGGCGATCCTACTGACACCGGATCCGCCGGCCGGGGTGCTGACCTGGTACCAGGAGCGACTGGAGGACTGGCCCCTGGTGGTCCGGTACGGACCGGATGGTACGGCCCTGGAGTCCATCTTGTACCAGCCTCCCCAGGGCGCACGACGTATCTGCGTCTCCACCTTGGAGCCCCAAGTGGCCCTGACCCTGATCGGTTACCAGGTCTACTCTGGCGAGGGGAGCCCGCCCCTCCCCCTCAACCAAGAGGCGTACCGGAAGTGGGAAGACGTGATGGAGCTTCGGCTCGCGCTGGAGCAGTACCGGCGCGACACCGGGGAGGCGGCCGAGGATCTGTCAGCGCTTTTCGGCGACACGGGTCCCGAGGGGTACCATGGGCCTTATCTGGCGGGCGAGCCGCCCACCGATCCCTACTCCGGCGAGCCGTACCAGATCGAGGCTGGCGCGGTCGTCGGCCCCGGCGACGTTGAGGGCTTCAGCGGCTAGGGTCCGCGTATCAGTCCTGCCGCTTCCCCAGCCCCTGAAGCAGCAGCTCGGCGCACTTCCTAGCGAAGACCTCATCGTTGATGTTGTTGTCCATCTCGATGACCTCGATGCCCGGGCGGAGACTGGCCTTGAGCGACTCCAGCAGGGCCTTGTCCGCCTCGGGCCACCAGAAGGGCCCGCCGGGGGAGTCGATGACACTCAGGCCCTTGAGCGGGAAGACAACCGTCACCTTGCCCGTGCTCGTGTTGAGCCGCCGGGCGATCTCCTCACCGAGGCGGCGGTTCTCCTCCACGTTGGTCCGCATCAGGGTGACGTTAGGATTGTGCTCGTAGAAGGTACGGCCCTCGAACTTGGGTGGAATGGTGTCCGGAGCCCAGAAGTTCACCATGTCCAGGCATCCGGGGACGACGACAGCGAGGATGCCGGCCTTGGCCGCCGCCTCGAGCCGCGTCGGGCCAGCGGCGAAGACGCCGCCAACCAGCTCGTCGGCCCACTCGGTGGTGGTGATGTCGAGCGAGCCCGCTATGAGTCCCGCGTCGATGAGACTCTCCATGGTCCGGCCGCCCGTCCCGGTGCAGTGGAACACCAGCACCTCGTACCCGTGGGCCTCGATCACCGACTTGGCCGTCTCCACGGCTTCGGTGGTGTTTCCGAACATGGAGGCGACGATGAGGGGCTTGTCATCCCCGGCCGGCACCTCGGCTTCGACCATCCCACAGATGGCCGCGGCCGCCCCGGTGAAGACACGTCGGCTGATCTTGTTCACACCCGATACGTCGACGATGCTAGGCACCATGACGATGTCGGACACGCCCACATAGGCCGACACGTCGGAGCCAGCCACGGTGGAGACCATGACCTTGGGGACGCCCAGGGGCAGGGCGCGCATGGCAGCACAGGCCACCGAGGTGCCCCCCGACCCACCCAGAGCGATGACGCCGTCGAAGGCGCCCTCCTCGTAAAGGCGGGGCATGAGGGCCTCGGCGCCGCGGCTCATGGCGGCGACGGCCTTGCCCCGGTCCCTGGTCTTGGCGAGGGCCGGTAGGTCCGCGCCAGCCTCGGAGGCGATCTGCTCCCGGGTGACGTCGGGTGCGATGGCTGGTGGCCCCAAGACGCCCACATCCACCACCAGCGTTCGGTGCCCGCCGGCCTCGATCCGCTCCTTCACGAAGCCGTACTCGGCGCCTTTGGTATCCATCGATCCGAGCAGTGCGATGGTCTTAGCCACTTGGGTCCCCCTCGGCATGGCTTCCACTACCTCAGTCTGAGGCCCGCGAACTTGGCCGTCTGCTCCCTGATCGCCGTCTCCGTGGGGAGCCGCTCCATGGAGCTGGCGCCGTAGAAGCCCTGGATGTCGCGGCAGCGCTCGAAGACGTACGCCGCATCCTCGGGCATGGCGATGGCCCCCCCGTGGCATAGGGTGATAACGTCGTCGCGTGCCGCCCGGGCGGCGGCAACCATCTCGTCGATGACGGCCACGCAGTCATCGAGGGTTCTGGCGGTCTGGGCGCCGATGCTCCCGGCGGTGGTCAGTCCCATATGGCATACCAGGATGTCGGCACCGGCTTCGGTCATGGCGTTGGCCTGGTCCACGTCGAAGGCATAGGGCGTGGTCAGCAGGTCCAGATCCCGGGCCATGCGGATCATCTCCACCTCGCGCCCGTAGCCCATGTTGGTCTCCTCCAGATTCATGCGGAAGGTGCCATCGATGAGCCCTACGGTGGGGAAGTTCTGCACCCCGGCGAAGCCCTCGTCCCTGACCTTCACCAGGAACCGGTCCATGCGGCGCATGGGATCGGTGCCGCATACGCCGGCCAGCACGGGCACCGACTTCACCACGGGCAGCACCTCGCTGGCCATCTCCATGACGATGGCATTGGCATCGCCGTACGGCATGAGACCAGCCAGTGATCCGTGGCCGGCCATTCGGAATCGGCTGGAGTTGTAGATCACGATCAGATCGATGCCCCCGGCCTCCTCGAACTTGGCGCTGATGCCCGTCCCCGCGCCCCCGCCGATCACCGGCTCGCCACGCTCGACCTTCGCCCTGAGCCTCTTCAGAATCTCGGATCTCGTCTCCGCCATGGCCCGTCCTCCTCCGATGTACCGCTGCCTTGGCGACGGAGTTCCCCTCACAGCGACGCACACCTGCCACCGGAGGCCCCTGGCAGCTCCCGACGGAATGCCATCTTGGTGCAGACAGGTGCGACGGAGGAGACCACGGTGATCGCTGCGATGCTGCTGGCGGCACAGCTCATAGGACTTCAGGCCACAGAGGAGGACTCGCCCTTCTACCGCGCGAGCATCGACACCCATGAAGCCGTATGGGGCTTCCGGGACGGGATCCGGGTGGCTCTCTGGCCCCATGCCATCGGCGATGCCCCCGGCCAGGGCGGCCCGCGCGGACTGCTACGGATCGGCTACCCCATCCTGGATGACGGGGGCCACTGGCTCGTGAACTTCATTGCCATCGAACCCGTCGTGGCCGGCTGTACGGCCCGGAGCTTCTCGGAGCTGGAGCCCAGCGCCACCGATGGCGAGCCCGGCAAGGTCATCGAAGCGGGTCCGCCGCCGGGCATCGACGAAGAGCCGCCGGTCGACGGCCACTACCCCGGCCACGTGGACGAAGGCGCGGACCACAGTACCCTCCGGGTGTGCTTCCGGGTGGAGCCCTTCGAGAGCGGCGCCCACGTGTACGTGGTCGCTGCTTTCCACTCGGATCGCCCCGACGAGGCGGAGCTGCGGGCCTATCGTGAGGAGGGCAGTGCCGAGCTAGCTGCGTGCATCCTGACGGCCACCATGGGCAACTACGAGCGGTTGCGTGAGCTGCATCTGCGCGGCGGCATCCGGACCGCCGGCGACATCTACGGCGAGTACGAAGGCACGGGCTTCGCTCCCCACACGGTGATCCCCGCCGATGACATCCCCCGCACACCCTCCGGCGACGCGCTGATCGCGGCGACCACCGGTGAGGAGGATCCCTCGGCGACCCATCCGGACCCGGATCGCCCGTGGTTCTGGTACTACCCCGGCCGCAAAGTGACTCAGTACTGGCGGAAGCCCGCCGACGACCTGGGCGATGATCTTCGCGCCCTCGTGAACGCCCGCGCGGTGTACTGGTCCTCGGAGTGGCCGATACCGGGCGGGGTGTCCTTCGAGAACTTCGAGCTGGTGGAGCCGTACCGGCCGGGACGTCCGGTTGTCTTCGGGATCACGTTTCGGAGCCCGGGCGAGCTTGTAGGCCCTTAGGAGCGATGTGTGAGGGCCGCACGGATCAGAAGCGCCGGGGGCCCGGTTGCTCTGCCGAGGCCGGCTGAGGACCCGAGGTGCTCCAGACCCACTCGAGAGCGTCGGGCTGGGTACCCTCGGCCGAGGTCCCGCCGTCCATGGGGCCGCCTCGAGGACGCTCCAAGTAAGCCCGCGCGGCCAGCATGGCGCTGACCATCACGAGGAAGAGGACGAGATCGGAAAGCTCATGGAAGAAGCTCATGGCGACCTCACTGCCGAAGAGGTCGGCGCAGACCATCATGATCACCAGCCGCAGTACATTGGCCAGGATGGTCACCGGGGGCAGTAGCAGCAGCATACCCGCCTTGTGCACCAGGCTCAGGCGTCCCGAGCCCGCGATCCACGTACCGACCAACAGGACGGCGAACAGCGAGTCCATGCCGCTACATTGGTCCACGACCTGGGCCTCGAAGGTGGTGCCCAGGTTGAGCACATACCCTTGGCGAGTCACGTCCAGGCCGAGGACCCGACACACGACCTCGGTGCCCTTGGCGGACACATGCTGCAGCGGGAGCGCGACGGCGGCGACCAGGGTGCCGAACAGGGGTACGGCGAACACCAGCAGGCCGACGGCCCAAGAGAACCTCTTCAGCCGCTGCCACCCCTGGAGCCACAGCATGAGACCGCACACCGTGGCGACGATGGATAGGCCGCCGAAGGTGACCCCATCGTACGCCTGGTTGGGATCATTGACGGCGGCTTCGGCGACCCGGAAGAGCAGGGCCACCAGGAAGCAGACCCCACCGGCGAACCACGCGGGCCGCACCTGCTCCTCCGCGGGCGCGCCGCGCCGGTACACGATGAGCCATGCCGCGCCGGCGGCGATGGGGGCCAGCAGTATGTGGTGCCACCGCGCCATGTGCAGGCCCACGTTGGCCCAGTCGATGAGCACCCGCCCGTACGCCAGCAGCAAGCCCACGACCAGCACGGCACCCCAGATGGCAGCCTGGGGGCGAGCTTTGGCTCGACGCTGCCAGTCTTGGAAGACGACCTGAAGATCGCGCAGGGCTTCGCCGAACACCTGGGGCCTCCCCTGTGAGTGGCTTAGTGGATTGTACACGAAGCTGCGGGAGTGGGGCTACTCCTCTTCCTCGCGGTCGCCAAGGTCCAAGGGTAGAGTGTTCCTACCCGTGATGAGCCGGGCGTAGCGGTTCCATGTGAGGTAGTTCCATCCCCATTGGAGCCACACCAGCACCCGGTTGGCGAAGCCCACCAGCTTCATCAGATGGATGAAGAGCCATATGAGCCAAGCCGGGTAACCCCAGATGTCCATACCGAAGACCCGGGCCACCGCCCGACTCCGGCCGATGACCGCCATAGTGCCCAGGTCTTTGTACCGGAACTTGCCCCCGGGCCGGATCCCGCGTGCCTTGGCCTCGACCCGCCCGGCGACGAACTTGGCCTGCTGCACGGCGACGGGGGCCATGCCGGGCAAGGCGTCACCCGACTCATCCTCCATGTAGGCCATGTCGCCGATGACGTAGACCTCCGGGTGGCCCTCAAGCGAGCAGTCGGGCCGTATGGGGAGCTGTCCCCCCCCGGTGCATTCCACACCAGCGGCGGAGGCCAAAGACCCCGCCAGAGGCGTGGGGCTGACCCCAGCGGCCCAGACGATAGTATCGGCCGTGATGCTGGCCTCCTTCTCGCCACGCCGGTAGCGCACGACACGCGCCCCGATGTCCGTGACCTCGGCGCCCAGCCGTACCTGAACGTCCAGCTCCTTGAGGTGCTCCCCCGCTCGGTATGACAACTCCTCGGTGAACGTCGGTAGCACTCGCTCGGCATAGTCTAGGAGGATGACCTCGGTCTGGCTTGGATCGAAGGTCCGGAAATCGTCGCGCATGGTCCCGCGAGCCAGCTCGGCGACCGCTCCTGCCATCTCCACCCCCGTGGGGCCGGCGCCGATGATGACGAAACGAAGCCACTCTGCGCGGCGCTCGGGGTCGGCCTCGCGCTCGGCGGCCTCGAAGGCCAGCAGGATCCGCTTCCGGATGAAGGTCGCGTCGTCCACGGACTTCAGGCTGGGAGCATGGGCGACCCAATCCTCGTTCCCAAAGTAGGACGCGACGGCCCCCGTTGCCACAATGAGAGTGTCGTACCCCACCTCCCCGTCGCTCAGCAGTACCTTGCGGCCCCCCAGATCGAAGCCCGTGGCCTCCGCGAGCACCACCCTGCAGTTCTCCTGGTTCTTGAGAATGGCCCGCAGCGGGGCCGCGATGTTCGCCGGGGAGAGTCCGCCCGTGGCGACCTGGTAGAGCAGTGGCTGGAAGAGGTGGAAGTTGCGGCGGTCGATCAGGGTCACGTCCACGGGCGCCTTGGCCAAGCAGCGGGCCGCCTCCAGCCCGCCGAACCCGCCTCCGATGATCACCACATGCTGCCGGTCCGCCATGGGACGCCCTCCCTCCTGGCCAGGGTACTCCGGTCGATGTGCCCCGTCCATGGCCGGAGGTTGGCGAAGGCCCCGGGCGAAGGTCAGGACACCAGACGACCGGGTTACGGAGGAGTCTCGTTGCGACAAGCACTGCTTCTGCTCATCATCCTGGCCGCGACGACCGGGCTGGCGCCTGCGGCGCCCATCACCTTCGACTTCGAGGACGGTACCCTTCAGGGTTGGACCGTCGTCGAGGGGAGCTTCGGCATGCTCGTGTGCGACCGCGAGCTGTTCCATCACCAGACGGAGCTGCCCTACAACAATCAAGGGACCTATTTCCTGAGCACCCTGGAGACCCCCGACTATGCACCGAGCGACCATTACACCGGAATCGTGGAGTCGCCTGTGGTGCGGCTCGAGGGCGAGACGGTCCAGCTTCTCGTGGGCGGGGGATCCGGAGACTCCACGTACGTGGGCCTCTTCGATCTGGCGGGCCGAGAGCTGGCTCGGGCCACGGGCGCCGATACCCAGGAGATGAAGCCCATCACGTGGACCGTGCCCGAGGCCGTGGGTGAGCTGGTCCTGCTTCGCGTAGTGGATCAGGCCACCGGCAGCTGGGGTCATCTCACCATCGATGATGTGCGCCTGGAGGGGATCGTCGATGAGCAGGCGACGGAAGCGTACCGTCG
>WJIW01000617.1 GCA_014730065.1 Armatimonadia bacterium
GCCCTCCCCCCTCCAGAAGGTCTCGGAGGCCGAGTGCTTCCTGGCGGCCTCGCTGGAGACGTCGGGGCTGGTCGCGCTCGCGGGCACGGGCAGCTTCGTCCACGGCAGGCGTCCCGATGGCCGCTGGATCACCGCCGGCGGGGCGGGCCCCGTCATCGGGGACGACGGCTCGGGATTCGACCTGGGCATCCGCGCCATTCGCGCCACATGCCTGGCCGCCAGTCTCGACCACTACCGCGGACCATTGGTGGACGCCGTCATGGACGAGTTCGGCTGCCAGCAACGCTGGGACCTGGTCACCCTGTACCATCACGAGCATCCATCGCGCCAGCGCATCGCGGGATTGGCGCCACTGGTCACGCGGCACGCCGAGGCGGGCGACCCCGTCGCCCTGGGCATCCTGGACGAGGCGGCCAGAGCCTTGGCTCAGATCGCGCGGGCGGTGGTCGACCAGCTAGGCCTGCACCGAGTGCGGACGGTCATCCTGGCCGGAGGAACGGCGAGCTCATCCGCCTACCAAGAGGCCCTCCGAGCCCACCTGCAGCCCATCTTCCCAAGGCCCGTTGACATCCGCCGACCCAAGTACCGGCCGGCCGTCGGTTCGGCCTTGATCGCACTGAAGTACCTGGGCGTCGACTGGTCCGGCGCCCTAATCGACCAACTGGACGCGGAGCTGGCCGACCACGGACTCGGCGGCGCCGCCAAGGAGTAGGGACTGAGACGATGCTCGGCAAGCAGTATGTGGACATAATGCGCGGCCAGCTCGACAAGATCGAAGCCCAGCTCGGCCACATCGGGGAGGTGGCCGACGCCATCGCCGATCGGCTCGCGGCCGGTGGCGCCTTGCACATCCACGACACCGGCCATCTGCTGAACCAAGAGCTGGTGAACCGGGCGGGCGGGCTCATGGCCATGACGCCCCTTCAGTACTCCTTCTCGGTGCACAACCCTGTCTCGGCCAAGCACGGCGAGCGTGAGGCGGCGTCGGATCTGGACTCACGGCTAGCGGTCACCGGCGCCGTGCTCGATGCAAGCCAAGTTCGGCCCGAGGACGTGCTCCTCATCGGATCGGTATCCGGACGGGCCGCCCATGTGGTGGATCTCGCGCTGAGGGCCCGGGAGCGGGGGACTCTGGTAGTCGCCCTCACCTCCCTGACCTACTCCAGCTCCGTGACCAGCAAGCACCCCTCGGGCAAGCGGCTCTTCGAGGCGGCGGAGATGGTCATCGACAATGGAGCCATCGAGGGAGACGCCTGCCTGGAGATCGAGGAGCTGCCGGTGAAGGCCGTCCCCACCTCGGGCGTGGGCGCTGCGCTCAACGCCTGGACGCTGGTCGCCGAGACCATCGAGCGGCTCCTGGCACGGGGAGTCACGCCCACGGTGTACGCCTCGGCGAACCTGGACTGGGGCATGGAGTTCAACGACCAGGCGAAGCGAGGATTCGACGAGAAGGGCATCTAGGACCTCGAGGGGAGACGCACCCTATGTCATCGAGCGCGTACTTCGAAGCGGCCAAGGCCGCCCTGGACCGGCTCGAGGAGCGGTCGGCCGAGGCCATCGAGCAGGCCGCGGCGATCCTGGTGGACGCCATCCGCGGCGGCCGGGCTGTCTACTCTTTCGGATGCAGCCACTCTTTCATGCTCACCGAGGAGGTCGTCTACCGCACCGGCGGACTGGTACTGATCAACCCGGTGATCCCCCACGGGATGAGCATGGACGTGCGGCCCCTATGGATGACCAGCCGCATCGAGCGGGTAAGCGGCTATGGCGCCGTGCTCGCCGAGGGCGCGGGCATCGCCGAGGGGGACGCCGTCCTCGTCGCCTCCACCAGCGGACGCAACCCCGTGGCCATCGACTTCGCCCTGAAGAGCCGGGAGCTGGGCGCCAAGGTCATCGGGATCACCGCCGTCGACTACAGCGATGCCGTTACCAGCCGCCACCCCGAGGGCCTGAAGCTCAAAGAGGCCGCCGACTTGGTCATCGACAACGCGGCACCCGAGGGAGATGCGGTGGTGAATGTGGAAGGCTTCGAGCAGGCAGTGGGCCCGCTCTCCACTCTCACGGGGGTGGTCGTGGTCAATGCCATCGTGTGCCAGGTGGTGAAGCTGCTCGTGGACGCGGGCGAGACGCCGCCAGTCTTCCTGAGCAGCAATCTCGACCGGGGCGATGCCCATAACCGCGAGGTGCTGGAGCGCAACAGGCACCGGATCAACTACCTGTAGGAGAGGTCTGGAGGCAGCCAAGCGATGATGGAGACCCTGGAGAACTGCGCGCTGTTCATCGGATGCCGCGAGGAGGAGCGGGCGGCCATCGCGGAGATCGCCACCCGGCACGAGTACCCCGACGCCACCACCATCGTCTTCGCCGGCGACCCGGGCCATACGCTGTACCTGATCGAGAAGGGCCTGGTGGAGGTCGTGGTCCGGGCCGATGATGGCTCGGAGAAGGTGGTGGCCGAGCTGCGCTCCAGCGAGGCCCTGATGGACCAGTACGCCGGCGGGTTCTTCGGCGAGATGTCCCTCATCGACGTGGAGCCCCGCAGCGCCAGCGTCCGGTCTCGGGGCGAGGTGACGGTGATCGCGGTCCCGGCCAAGAAGCTCCGGGAGGTCTTCAACGCCCACCCCGACATGCACCTGACGGTGGTACTGAACATCGCCCGGGTCCTCTCCCGCCGCCTCCGGGAGGCGAACGAGCGGTGGGGGACGTAGGGGCGGGCGGCTGCGAGCGTTAGTCCTCCGTCTCCGCGGGCGCCAGGAAGTGCACCTTCACAAGGGGCATGAGTGCCTTGCCGGGCTCTCGGAGCTTCTCGTAGTGCTCCTGCCAGAGCCTTACCAGCCGGTCGCCGTCCATAGTCTCGATGTGCTTTACCGAGGACCGGATCTCTCGCTCCGCCTCTGAGGTGAAGCCTGAGAGGGCCACAAACAGACCCACATCGCCATCCTTGCGCAAGAGGCCTTCCAGCTCGCGCACGTCCTTCGGGCCAACCTTGTTGGCATGCCGCTTCACCTGCGCCTTGATCCGCGGCCCCTCGGTGCCCAGAGGGTCCCTGTATGCGGTGATGTCGATGCCGCCGTCGGGACCTGGTGGGGCGACGGAGGAGATGTGGTACCCCATGGCGCGCAGCAGTTCAGCCACCAGGCGCTGGAAGTCGTAGGGGTCCAGGGACTGAAGGTGCTCCTCGATCTCGGACTGAGCCTGGTCTCGGGCCTGAGTGTAGATGCCCTGGCGCTCGATCTCGTCTTCGTCCACCTCATGTACTTCGTCCGAGTGGGGCTGCTTCCGCTTCCACTCTCTATACCGCTCGATTGCCTTGGCAATGAACTCCTCAGGACCGAGCTTAAGCGCCTCCTCCCCCTCCTCCGTGAGGTGCCACTTCCCCCCGGACTTCCGGATGAACTGTGCCTTGACGCAGTCGATGGAGTGGAAGCTCAAGATCGCTCGCCATCGGACGCCGCCCGAGTCGTACGTACCACGCTCGTAGTCAGTCAGGTCCAGACGCTTCTCGACCCGGTCATAGAGCGCGCCAGGCTTGGAGACACCCCCAACGTCCCGAAGCTCCGTAAGAACAGCCTGCATCAGCTCTCCGATTCTCCTACGCGGCACTTTCCTCGCCATGCGCAGCTAGCCCCTCTCCGTCGCCTCTTCGACAATGGCGATCTCCTCGTCGGTGAGTTCGTACAGCTCGTACACGAGCTGGTCGATCTGCCGATCGGTGGCATCGATCTGGCGCTGGATGATCTCGCGGTCGTGCTTCGTCTTGGCGTCATGGAGGCGCTTGTGGAGATCGAGCATGGTCTCGACCAGTGAAACCATGCGGTCATGCTTGGCGACGTCGCTGGGATCGTCGAAGTCGATGGGGCGGATGGGGAGTTTGCTGACGTACTGCTTGGTGCATGTTACCCATCCCCCACGAAAGCAGTTGCTGCTGCGTGCAAGCTGCCAGAAGAGAAGTCTGGAATTCAGCAGCCCCAGCACGTACTGGTAGAGGCTCCCAGAACCGGGGAGGGTCAAACTGAACCCTCCGCTGGCCATCAAACAGTAGCTGGCCTCCTCGTCTATGGGTGCGAACATACCCTTATCGGCCAGCAAGGGAACCACAAGCTTGGCCTGTTGGTGAGTGGCGAGGTTCCTGGGTGCACTGAACC
>WJIW01000618.1 GCA_014730065.1 Armatimonadia bacterium
CCCCATGGCTGGGTGAGGGTGTTCCTCGTGGCCGAGGGGGCCGGAGAAGAGCCGCGACCGGTACTGGGCGGGGGCGTCATGGCAAGGGACTGAGGAGGGTCCCATGTTCCATCTGCTACTCGACCTGGTGGACCTCATCGGCGGCGCGCTGGTGGAGGCGGTGGACTGGCTGGGCCGCTCGATCGAAGCGGCCGTCGGAGCCCCGCGTGGCTCCCCGCGTCGGCGCGCTCTGCTGGGGGTCGTCGGCTCTCTGGTGGCCATCGCGGGCATCATTGCGCTCATCGTGCTGGCTCTGCGCCTGGAGGGTTGCGTGTAGCCCCGTACATGAATGGGGACCCGGCCGTCGGCCGAGTCCCCTGGCTTACTCCCTCTGTCTCGGTTGGAGCGTTACTCCTTCTTCTTGCGTAGCTGCCGGAGCACGCCGCCGATCACCGCGGGGGCTCCGATCAGAGCGAAGGCCGGAAGGCCAGGTACCTCGCGGCTGTCGGGGCCGATCACGTGGTCGCCGAAGGAGGCATTGCTGCCCGTGTCGGGGGTGTGGGTGTAGTCGATACCCCACGCCGTGCCGGCATCGGCGATGAAGTCGCCGGGCAGATTCGCATCGCCAAAGGCGTTGTTGGGATCGGGGTCGAGGAGCCCCGCGTTCCAGGTGGCATTGAAGCCTGATCCCTCGCTATTGCGGCCCGCTTTGGCGTAGAAGTCGACCCAGCGGGGGATCCGGTCCGAGAGGAACCGGACGGCCCAGAAGCTGGCATCATCGTTGCCGCGGTCTATCTTGATGCCATAGAAGCTGCCGGGGAGGTGCGGGTTGCCATTATCATCACTCGTGTACTCGTCGATGTCGATGTCCTCATCGGCGACGTCCTGCCAGTCGCCGTCCTCGCCGCCCTGCCAGACTTTGACTCCCTCCAGGTTGTCCAGCGAGATGTCCTCGCTGGCGCCTACGATGCCGTGGCTCACCGACGTGGAGGGAATCGTCAGGCGGTAGATGTACTCCCACCACATGGTGCTCGCATCCTGGCGCACCCAGTACTCGAGGGTGGTGCCCGAGTCCCAGTCGGGATTGCCCTCCAGGGTCGTGTCGCCGTTCGCATTGGAGAGCATGCCGTAGTAGGTGTTCGGATCAACGGACGCCATGCCGGCGGTGGCGCACACCGCCAGGCTCGCTAACGCGATCCCCCATACCAGTCTCTTCATCCATCTGCCTCCTTGGGAGACTCGGGCGCCCACGGTGGACCGCAACCGCCCTCACCTCCGAGCTTGCCGAACCAGACACATAACAATCCAACGTCACTATACGGCATTCTGGGATACTGTTACCGGATTGTCAATGCCTATACTGACGCTATGACCTCCCGGGGGCGACAGGCCAAGGTGGCGTCGCCCGGGTGATCGTAGCGCCCGGCTGAAGCTCCGACGCGGCCAGCAGGCGACTCGGTCCGCGGTCACGTCGGCGCTCCATAGTCTGTTTCGGCTCTCACTACAAGGGGGGAGGAACCAGCGGATCCATCCCACCCATCAAACCAGACGTCACAATGGTACCAGAATTCGCCAAGGCGGTCAACGCCCGTACCCCGGTTTTGACGGCCCGCCCCGTCGTGCGTAAACTCCCTCACAGGAAGCCCGCGGGCATTCCCACCCACCGAACCTCACGGGAGGCTGCAGACCTACTATGGCTGGCGATGCACCCAAGTACAAGAGTGCCTTCATCATCTGCGACGGACTCGGTGATCGGCCCGTCGCCTCTCTCGGCGGCAAGACCCCCACCGAGGCCGCCAACACGCCCACCCTGGACAAGCTGGCGGCCGGCGGCGCCGTGGGGCTTATGTACCCCATCGCTCCGGGCATCGTGGCGGGAAGCGACACCGCTCACCTGGCGCTACTCGGCTTCGATCCCTTCGAGTGCTACACCGGCCGCGGGCCCTTCGAGTGCGCGGGCATCGACATGGATGTGCGGAAGGGCGATGTGTGCTTCCGGGTCAACTTCTCCACTGTCTACGACGACGATTCCCACCAGAAGCCAGCCGTCGACCCCGAGACGGGCGCCCTGAAGGCCGTCGTCCAAGATCGCAGGGCCGGGCGCATCGACGAGGGGACCGACAAGATCGCCGAGGCTCTCGATGGCTTGGAGATCGACGGCGTGAAGATCCTGTTCAAGGAGTCCGTCGCCCACCGCGCGGGCCTGATCCTGAGGGGCGAGGGCCTGGGCCAGAACGTGAGCGATGTGGACCCCCATGCCGTGGGCGAGGCCATCTGGGTCGCCAAGGGCGAGGACCCGGCCTCGGAGAAGACGGCAGCCGTCCTCAATAAGTTCGTCGCCAAGTCCTACGAGATCCTCAAAGACCTGGACGTCAACAAGCAGCGGGTGGCCGAGGGCAAGCTGCCGGCCAATGTGGCGCTGCCCCGGGGCGTGGGCACCGCGCCTGACCTGGGGGATTTCAATGAGCGCAATGGCGTGAAGTCGGCGTGTATCGTGGAGACGGGCCTGATCCGGGGCGTCGGCATGTACCTGAATATGGACATCATCGACGTCGAGGGCGCCACGGGTGGCCTGGACTCCGATCTCCAGGCTATGGCCAGGGCCGTCGTGAAGGCGCTGGAGGACCACGACTTCGTGATGTGCAATATGAAGGGCCCCGACATCGCCGGCCATGACGGCGATGCCGATGCCAAGGCGAAGGTCATCGAGATCATCGACGGGGCCGTGAAGACTCTGATCGACGAGGGACCCGAGGACCTGCTGCTCGCTCTCACCGGCGACCACTCGACACCCATCGACAAGGGCGACCACGGCGGCGACGCGGTGCCCTTCCTGCTCCACGGGCCCGGCGTGAAGCCCGACGCGGTCACGTCCTTCGGTGAGGGGCCGTGCGGTACCGGCTCCCTGGGCACCTTTATCGGCCGGAACGTGGTGCCCATCCTGACGAACCTGATGAACGTGCAGCCCAAGTTCGGCGCATAGGCCGCCGGGGCCGCCTCGGCGCCCGCCGGGCGGCCCCGCGCCATCCCCGCCAAAAAAGTCCCTCTCGCGGTGGGAGGATACGGGGCCCAAGGTACACAATCTCCCCCGGGAGAATGCCCTACTCCTATGGGGAGAGACGATGCAGGAGACTCCTCGCGCCGCAGTAGTCGGCGCTGGCCCGGCGGGCCTCGCCGCGGCCCTTAAGCTGGTCCAGGGCGGCCTTTCGGTTCTGCTCATCGATCGCGAGGACCGCCTCGGTGGCACGCCTGTCGCTTTCGGGTGCAAGGCGACGGATCGCTGCGCGAGCTGTTTCGCCTGCCTCAACCTCCAGCAGGTCCGCGACGCACGCGATGCCGGGGCCATCGAGGTCATCACCGGCGGCGAGGTGACCGGCCTCACGGGCGCGCCCAAGGACCGGAAGCTGGAGCTAGGTGACCGCCAGGAGTCCGTCGCCGGCGTCATCGTAGCGACCGGCTACCAACCGGCGGAGATCGAGCAGGCTCGGCCCGATTACGGCCTCGGGCAGGTCGCGGGGGTGACGACGGCGCTGGAGCTGGAGCGCCGGTTCCGCTCCGGGGCCCTGGCCGACAGCCCGCCGAGAAGCCTCGCCTTCGTCCAATGTGCCGGCAGCCGGGATAGCTCCATCGGCCGCGACTACTGCTCCCGGGTCTGCTGCACATATGCCCTTCGGCTCGCCCGAGCGATCCAGCACCGGATGCCCGAGGTGAAGCTAACCGTCTTCTACCAAGACCTGACCCCCGCGGGCCCCGGCTTCGATGAGCTGGTGGCTGAGTGCCAGGGCGTCATGAACCTGACGCGGGGGCTGCCGGCGAAGATCTACCAGGAGCCAGGGGGCTCGCGCCCCGTGGTGTGCCGGGCCAATGTGCTGTCCGGCGACCTGGCCGAGGTGGCCTTCGACGAGGTCGCCCTCTCGGTGGGCATCTGGGCCAGGGAGGACTCGCGTCTTGAGGAGATTTTCGGGCTGGAGCGGGACGAGCACGGGTTCTATACCGCCAGCAGCCAGAATCGGGTGCTCCCGGCGGGCTCCTGTCGCGGTCCCATGAGCATCGGGGAGTCCTTCGAGGACGGGCGCGTGGCCGCCGCCGAGCTGCTGCGGCGCATCGATGATCGACCTCGCGGCAAGGTGGCGATCCTCGGATCCGATGAGCGGCTCTCGGCCCTGGCCGAACGCGAGGGTTTCGAGCCCGTGACGGCGTCGGCTATCCATGGCGTCGCCGGTGCCTACCTGGCCGAGACGAAGGATGGCGAGGTGCCCGTCGAAGGCGGGATACTCGCGGGCCTTCGGGCCGACGCCGAGGAGGCGCCGCTCCCCCCCAACGTCCGCAGCATCTACAGCAAGAGCGGCTTCGACAAGGCCCAGAATGCCAGGCGAGTCGCCATCCTGCTCGATTTCTGGGCACCGTACTCGCGAGTCGCGCATCAAAAGGCCCTGGAGCTGGCCGAGGCCCGGGTGGGGGAGAAGCAGCGGACCTGGATCCTGTGCCGCCATGCCTTCACGGGCGAGCCGGGGCTCGAGGCCCTGATGACGAGGGTCCGGGAGGCGGGCACGGCGATCGTCCACGTAACGGAGACCCCCGCCATCGATGCCGGTGTCGTCACGTACATGGATCCGGGCCTGGGTCAGCGGCAGGAGCTGCGCGTGGACCTGATCGTGGGTGCGCCCGCCCTTGGGCCGACCGATGAGCAGCGATTGGACCTGGAGGCACATCACCTGAGCGGCAAGAGTCGGCACGGCGTGGTGCATCCGCGGCCGCTGACCTTGGAGGATCTCGAGGTGCCCGACAACCCGCACCTGGGCCTCTCCCGCTCCCCGCGGCAGGGGATCCATGTATCCGGCTGGCTTCGCGATCCCGCGTCGTCGCGGGAGGCCGCGCGCCGGGCCGAGGAGGCTGCCTTGGCGGACCTGGCCACAGCCCTGAGCCCCGGTCGCGCCGAGGTAGACCCCGAGTACTGTGCCATATGCCTCACCTGCCTGCGCGCCTGCCCGCACAGCGCGCCGGTGATGGTATACGAGGAGGACCTGGACAAGCACGTAAGTTACATCCAGCCCGAGGCCTGCGTGAGCTGCGGTTTGTGTGTCAGCCTCTGCCCCGCCGACGCCATCAGCCACTCCGACGTCTCGGACGCTTCCATCGAGGAGAATCTGGGTGAGTTGAATGTTCGGTAGGGATGTAGTAACCTTCGTATGCCGGAATAGCGTTGCCCTACTTGATGAGGAGTCCCCCGAGCTGCTTGGCGAGGCGGTGCGTATCGTCGTGCCCTGCGCTGCTCGGGTGGACGCTTTGCATGTACTGAGGGCCGTGGAGCGGGGAGCGACGATGGTCATCATCGGCGCGTGCCCTATCGGCAACTGCCGCTCCGTGACGGGCCCCGAGGAAGCCGAAGAGCGCTTGGCGCGAGCGAAGGCCCTGCTGGACGAGACGGGTGCGAGCGCCCGTCTCCATGTGGTTCGGGCCGCCGCCAACGCGCCGCGCGATCTCGAGGATGCCCTCGAGAAGGCCATGGGCGACGCTCCGGCTAGTGACACGGAGGAGGCTGCGCGATGATAGTAGCGGACAGGAAGTCCCTTGACGATATAGTTGATATGATCGGCGATGCCGACAAGGTGGTCGTGTCGGCATGCAATGCGTGCGTGACCGTCTGCCTAGCGGGCGGACGGCGGGAGGCGGGTATTCTGGCCTCTCAGCTCCGTATCCACGCTAAGGAGCACGGCAAGGACATCGAGGTGCGGGAGCACTCTCTGGCCCGTCACTGTGACGCCGAGTTCCTCAGCGATCTGGATGAGGAGCTGGAATGGGCCGATGTGATGATCTCCATGGCGTGCGGCGTGGGCGTGAACCTGGCCTCGGAGCTGCATCCCAAGCACCGCATCGTGCCCGGCCTGAATACGACCTTCTACGGCGCCACCGACGCGCCGGGCCGCTGGCTCGAGATGTGCGGAGGGTGCGGCGATTGTGTGCTCCACAAGACCGGCGGCATCTGCCCCATCGTGCGGTGTGCCAAGTCCATTCTCAACGGTCCCTGCGGCGGGAGCCAGGACGGCAAGTGCGAGGTCGATCCCGAGACCCCCTGCGCCTGGCAGGAGATCATCGAGCGCCTGGAAGCCCAGGGCCGTGGCGATGACCTGATCGCCGTGGAGCCCGCCAAGGACTGGACCACCTCCTTCTCGGGCGGCCGTCGCCGCCGAGTGGTGGAGGAGATCTACGAGGAAGATGAGGAGGCTAGCGCCTAGTGGTCGCCCAGCCAGCTAGCGATGAGCTAAAGGTCGGCTCCAACCTGGAGAAGGTCCTGCGGTCGGGCCAGTTCGCCGTGTGCGGCGAGATGGCCCCGCCCCAGACCTGCAATGGCGATTTCCTCCGGCGGAAGATCGATATCTTCAAGGGCAATGTGGACGCATGCAACCTGACGGACAATCAGATGGCCATCGTCCGCATGAGCTCCATCGCCGCCGCCAAGATCATCCTGGATGAGGGCCTGGAGCCCATCATCCAGATGACTGTGCGCGACCGGAACCGCATCGCCGTCCAGGCCGACCTGCTCGGGGCCGCTGGGCTGGGTATACGCAACGTGCTATGCATCTCCGGGGACCACATGAGTTTCGGGAACCATCCCTCGGCCAAGGCCGTGTACGACCTGGACTCGCTTCAGCTCGTGCATCTCGTCAGGCAGATGCGCGAGGAGTGCATGCTCGTCAGCGGTGAGGGCACGCCCCCCAAGCCGAGCAAGCCCGACGCCCCATGGAACAAGGTCCCCACGCCCCTCTTTACCGGCGCGGCGAGCAACCCCTTCGGGGACCCCGCCGAGTTCCGGGTGGTGCGGCTCGCCAAGAAGGTCGCCGCCGGCGCCGATTTCATCCAGACCCAGGCCATCTACGACATCCCTCGACTGGAGCAGTTCATGAGCCAGGTCCGGGACCGGGGCCTCCATGAGAAGGTCTTCATCATCGGAGGCGTGCTGCCCGTTCGGTCGCCCCGGGCCCTCACCTACATGCGCGACGAGGTGCCGGGGATGTCCATTCCCGAGGAGCTTGTCCAGCGAATGGAGAGCGCCGAGGATCGGGAGGAAGAGGGCATCAACATCTGTGTCGAGCTGATCGAGCAGATCAGGGGTATCGAAGGGATGGCGGGCGTCCACATCATGCCACCCATGTGGGAGAAGGTAGTGCCCGAGGTGGTCAGCCGGGCCGGCTTACTCCCCAGACCGACCTTCGAGGGTAGCCGCGAATGAACGACTTCACCCAGGCGGTCAACACCATCGCCCGCACCCACGTGATGCGCTGCTACCAGTGCGGCCGTTGTTCGGGCAACTGCCCCATGGCCCGGGAGATGGACCTCCTGCCCCACCAGGTGATCCAACATGTGCTGATGGGTATCCACGAGGTCTGCGATGCCAAGACGGTCTGGCTGTGCGACGGCTGCCACACCTGCTCCGAGCGCTGTCCGCGCGAGATCGACGTCGCCGCCGTCATCGATGCCCTACGCATGATCACCACCCGCCGGGAGGCCCCACTGGCGAAGTTCAACGAGTCCCTACTCAGCGGTGTGCGGCGGACGGGCCGGGTCAACGAGATGCCCCTCGGGCTGCACTTCAACCTCACCTCGAAGCGGGGGCTCTTCAGCGGCGCGGGCGATGCGGTGCATCTGCTGAAGAAGGGCAAGCTATCCCTCGTGCCTCACCGCAGCGCCAACCTCTCGAAGCTGATCGACCGCGCCATGGGCGGTGAGGATGAGTGAAGCTAGCCTACTTCCCAGGATGCGCCGCCACGGGCACGGGCCGGGAGCTCAACAGCTCCACCCTAGCCGCCTGCCGAGCCTACGGCATCGAGCTTGCCGAGATCCCGGGCTGGGTGTGCTGCGGCGCCTCGGCGGCCCATATGACCCATCCCAACCTGGCCCGGGCCCTGCCCGCCGTCTCCCTGGCCAAGGCCGCGCGGATGGACGTCGAAGGCATCCTCACCGCCTGCGCCGCCTGCTACAACCGCCTCAAGCTAGTGGAGCTGGAGATAAGGGAATCCGACGCTGCGCGCGGGGAGATCGAGGCGCTGGTCGACGTATCGCTGGAGGGCCTTCCCCCCGTCCGGCACGTCATAGAGGTGTTCAAGCCCACGGCCCTGGCCGAGAAGCGCTCCACGTCTTTGGAGGGCACCCGGGTCGCCTGCTACTACGGTTGCCTGCTGACCCGCCCCGTGGAGGTGTCTCTGGATGCCAACCCCGTGAACCCCATGGTGCTCGACGAGCTGGCCCGTGCGTGTGGCATGGAGACGGTGGACTGGCCCTTCAAGACCGAGTGCTGCGGGGCGTCGATGGTCTTGCCGCAGCCCGAGTCCGTGGCCCGGCTCTCGGGCCGGCTGCTCGACGCGGCCCAGGCCTGCGGCGCCCAGGCCATCGTGGTGGCCTGCCCACTCTGCCACAGTAACCTGGACCTGAAGCAGCCGGCGGCCCAGCGCGCGTCCGAATCCCCCTCCGAGCTGCCCATCCTGTACCTGACCGAGATCCTCGCCCTCGCCCTGGGCGTGCCGGCGTCCGAGCTGGAGCTGGGACGGCATACCATCCCCGTGCCGTCGCTGGCGTGACGGCCCCGACTTACTGACGAGCGCCCTCGCGGCATCCACGGGAAGGCGATGACTCCTATGAATGGGCGTACCCTTATTTGTTGGAGCGCCCTGGCCAGACGCTCCCGGCGTCGGGTCGCCCCTACGTCATCCCGGCCCCCATGGAGGATGCGCCCTTCTTCCAGGTCACGCTGCAGTTAGCCGACGATGTGGTCAGCGCGCGAGTCGTCGGTGACGCATCGGAGCCGTTGGTGGACGGTCGCGAGATTAGAGTAGTGGTCAGAGACGTACATGCTGTGGTGGTTGTGGGATACTGACCCCATGCCACAGGACGGAAGGCGCTACCCCCTCCGAGTCCAGTCCGGTGCCGAGGTCAAGACCATACTGCTCTCGGCGGGCCTGCTGATCGGTCTGTACCTAGCATCGCTTCCCCTGCGCACATCAGCGAACCTTCTGCTGGTGCAAGCGCGGCCATGGCTGGTGGCTGCCGGGGTCGTGGCCATCCTGCTTTGGTGTGGCCGTGTCCTGCTTCAGATACGCTGGCTGCGGCACTGGTGTGGAGTTGTGCTGAGGCGGGACGCGCTCCTCATCCGCACGGTGTCGTGCTGGCAGAGAGAGCGCCGAATCCAGCGCAGCGAAATCGACCGCCTCGACGCCGAGGCACTTCCGCCCGCCATTGTACTCCAGTCCCGAGAGAGAGTCCCATTGCCGCCCCGGCTCACCGACCCCGGCGGTGCCGTGAAGCACATACGCGCGTGGCTCGAGGATCCCCGGTCGGGCTAGCGTGTCTTGGAGGTCATCTCCTGTCAGACGCCCGATCTCTGTGCCACTCCGCCGAGTCTGCCCTCGCTGTTCTTCCTCTAGGGTCGCCACCGGCGGGGCGTACGCCCCTCCGGTGGCGACCCGCGGGTGTTCAGAGGGGCACCCTCTGACGGGGTCTGGGCAGAGCCCCAGGCGCACTCTGGAGCCGCCCTAGGACGCCCACCCCGACCGCCACGCCTCCAGCTCGGCACGCATCGTGCTCACCGTTTCGGGACGCTCCGCCGATAGCTCGTGCTCCTCGCCGGGGTCGGCGGCGAGGTCGTAGAGCTGGTACGACTTGCCTCCATCGGTCGTGATGATCTTGTACCGGTCATCGACCCATGATCGCTGCTCGCCGTGCTCGAAGCCGATGGACGTCTCGCGGCCCGCTCGTCCGCGGTCGATCAGGGGCAGGAGGCTGATGCCGTCCAGCGGCTGGCGCGGGGAGGGCAGAGCCATGGCGTCCAGGACCGTGGGCAGGTAGTCGGAGGTCACGCACGGCGCCTCCGTCGCGCCCGGAGCGACCCGAGACGGCCACTCCAGGATCCCCGGCACGCGCACGCCCCCCTCGTGGAGGCTGCGCTTGCGCCCCCGGAAAGGGCCCGTGGAGCCTTGGGTGCGGCCCTGCCGGCGGGCGCCCTCGGGCCCGTTATCGCTGCAGAACCACAGCATGGTGTCGTCGGCGATCCCCATGTCCCTGAGTGCCCGCCGCAGCCGTCCCATCTGCGCATCCAACGACGTCACGCAGCCGTAGTAGTGCTGCTCATCGCGCGGGAGGCCCGAGTACACGGCTCGCCGCGATCGACTAGCGATGACGGGCAGGTGGGGCGCATGGAACCAGATGACGGCGAGGAAGGGGCGGGCCGCGGACGCGGCGTCCGCGACGAAGTCCAGGGCGCGGCTCATGATGAGGGATGAGTCATCCCCGCCGAGAGGATGGGTCACCGGTCGGCCCGCCCCCATCCAGTACCAGGTCTCGTAGTGGGCTCCGGGCTCGCGGCCGCCCACACCACCCGCGCCGCGCGGTGGCGTGACCATGGGGTTGTAGGTGGGCACCTTGGACTCGGTTGAGAAGCACACATCGAAGCCGCGCTCCCACGGCGGGGCATAGTGCTCGGAATGCTCCGGCCGGCCGCCGCGATTGGCTTCGACCCGGTCCCGCGTGAGGGTCCCCAGGTGCCACTTCCCGAAATGCCCCGTGGCGTAGCCCTCCCGGTGGAGGATCGCAGCCAGGTTCGGCTCACCCGTGGGCAGGTGGCCCACATTGGCGTGGGTGATCCCGTACCGGAAGGGATGCCGGCCCGTCAGGCACGAGCCCCGGGTCGGGGAGCATACGGGCGCGGCGGAGTACCAGCGGTCGAACCGAAGGCCCGCGGCCGCCATGGCGTCCAGGTGCGGAGTTCGAAGATGCGGGTGCCCGTTGTAGGCCGTGTCGCCCCATCCCAGGTCGTCGGCCATGCAGAGGATCACGCTGGGCCGCGCCACGGCCCTCGCCCCCGCGACCCACAGCCCCGCCGCGAGGGCGGCGACGCCCCGAAGTGCCTGGCGGCGGGTGAGCATCGTACGGCCCCCCTGTGGTCCCCCCGCAGGCACGCGGGGGGACGGGGTTGATCCTACACGTTCACCGGCAGCTCGAAGCCGGCGCGGCGCTCGCGGTCCAGGTGGGAGTTGGCTTCATCGTCATCGAACCGCTCGGTCGCCGGGTCCCACTTCAAGGGCCGGCCAACCCAGCGGGCGATGTTGCCCAGATGGCAGATGGTGCCCGAGCGGTGGCCGACCTCCACATCGCAGACCGGCTTCTCCCGCGTCAGGATGCACTCCAGCCAGTTCTCCATGTGGTTGTTGCTCACATAGAGGGGTGCCGCGGGATCGGTGAGGGGCTCCTCGGCGATCTCGGGCGGATCGGAGCGGCAGACGCCCCGGTCGATGGTGATGGTGCCCTCGTCGCCCTCGAAGATGGCGCCGCCGCCGGGGCCGTCGCCCAGCTCCATGACGGCGCCGCCGGGATACTTCATGTAGACCTTCGGCGAGCGGGTGGCTTCCTCACCGGGGCCGCGGCCAGTGGACTCGTGGTATGTGGGTGGATCGAACTCCGGCCCCTCGGTCCAGATCTCCAGTGGGCCGTACTCGTCCATCCCCAGCGCCCATTGCACCTGGTCGAATCCGTGGCTGCCCCAGCCCGTCATCTCGCCACCGGACCACGTGCGGAAGCTGATCCAGCCCGGGTTGGCCCGGGGCGTGAAGATGTCCGTGTGGAAGGGCACGGGCTCGGTGGGACCGCACCACAGGTCCCAGTCGAGGCCCTCGGGGACCTCCTGGCCGGGCAGCGCGCAGTCCCACGGGCTGGGGTAGTTGGCGGCGATGATGCGCTTCACCCGGCCGATTGCGCCATTGCGGACCAGCTCGCAGCCCCGGCGGTTGGCTTCGATGGAGCGCTGCTGGCTGCCCGTCTGGAAGACCCGACCGTACTTCCGCACCGCCTCGACCATCTTCCGGCCCTCATGGATCGTGTGACTCATGGGCTTCTCGGCGTATACGTCCTTGCCCGCCTGGCAAGCGTGGATGGCCGTCAGGGCTCGCCAAGGATCGTTGGTCGCGGTGAGGACAGCGTCCACATCATCGCGAGCCAGTATGTCCTGGTAGTTCTGGTAGGCTTCGCACTGATATTGCTCGGCCACGCTCTCGGCCCGGGGCAGGTAGACGTCGCCGACGGCCACCACGCGCGTCTTGTCCGATGCGGCGGCCTCTGCGAGGATCTGCTTCCCCCGGCGTCCGACGCCGATGCAGGCGACGCCGATCTTGTCGTTGGGGGCAACACGTCCTCCGTCGGCGAGGACGCTGGAGGGTACGATGGTGGGGATCGTCGCGGCGGCGGTGGCGGCGGCCATCCGGCCGATGAACCCGCGGCGGCTGGTGCGAGGCATAGGTGATCGCTCCATTTCGCTTGGCTTCTGCCGTCCCGAGACAGGTTTCCGAGGCGAGCGGCATGGGTCCTGCAAGCACCGCTCGGCAGCCGGGTCGCTCGCGTCACAGTGCCGTCGCGGCGACCATCTCGTCCAGGGTCGTGGTGCCGTCGGCCACTAGCCGCTGGGCTTGGTCTCGCAGCAGCTCCATACCCTCTTGCTCGGCCTGTCGGCGAATCTCAGTCGAGCCGGCGTTCTCCACGGCCATCTCCCGGATGCTGTCGCTGATGGGCATCATCTCGTAGATCGCCACCCGGCCCAGGTAGCCCGTCTGGTTACACTTCTCGCATCCCTCGCCGATGAGGAGCCGCCAGTCTTCCATGTCCTCCTCATGGAGATTGGCCCAGACGATCAGCTCATGGGGCGGCTCGTACGGCTGGGCGCAGCTCTTGCATATGCGCCTCACCAGCCGCTGGGCGACCACGCCGTGGACGCTACTGGCCACCAAGTAGGGCTCCACATTCATGTCCACCAATCGCGGAATGGCGCCGGCGGCGTCGTTGGTGTGCAGGGTGGTGAGCACCAGATGGCCCGTTAGCGCGGCGCGCACGCCTAGCTCCGCCGTCTCCTCGTCGCGCATCTCGCCGACCATGATGATGTCCGGGTCCTGGCGGAGGGAGGATCGGAGGACGGCGGGGAAGGTGCGGCCCTGTCGCTCGTTGATCTGGACCTGCACTACCCGGTCGAGCTGGTACTCGACGGGATCCTCGATGGTCATGATGTTCTTCTGTACCGTTCGAATCCGCTCGAGTCCGGCGTAGAGGGTGGTCGTCTTACCGCTACCGGTGGGTCCGGTCAGGATGACCATACCCCACGGCCGCCGGATCATCCGCTCGAAGGCGATGAGCTGCTCGGGGGTCATGCCCAGATCGGAGAGGGGCCGGCGGGCACCGGTCTTGTCCAGCAGGCGCATGACGACCTTCTCGCCCTGGGAGGTGGGCAGTGTGGAGACCCGGAGGTCGATGTCCCGGCGTACCAGCTCCTCGGCGTTGAAGCGGCCATCTTGAGGCACGAACCGCTCCGTGGTATCCAGCCCGGCGAGGATCTTGATCCGGGAGACCATATGGGTGTGGGCACGGGAGTCGATGTTCCGCCAGTCGTACAGAGTGCCATCGACCCGGAAGCGGATGATGGTGCCATCCTCGTAGGGCTCGATGTGGATGTCCGATGCTCCGGCGGCGATGGAGCGCATGAGCATCATGTTGACCAGCAGGACGGTGGGCCCCTGGTCGACGATCTCCTGGACCCGGGTCACATCATCCTGGGCCATGGCCTCCAGCTCCGCCTCGGTGAACTGGAAGGCCTCGGTATCGGCGGCGGTATCCATGGAGGACGGCGCGGCCCCGGCGCCCGAGAAGTGCTGCCTCAGGTCCTCGGCCAGCCGAGCTTCGTCGGCTACGGCGGCCTGGACGGGCTCGCCCACGTCGGCGGAGACTCGGCGGAGGGCTTCCGCGTCAGAGGGGTCGGCGAAGGCGACGACGAGCTGGGCGCCATCGTGCCGAAGGGGTACCGCCCTGCATTCGCGGGCGACCTTGGCCGATATGCGGCCGATGACATCGGGGTCGGGCCGGACCTTCTCGAGATCAACGAAGGGAGCCTGGGTGATCTTCTGAAGCACCCGGCCGTGGACCTGGGGCGTGATGGCTCCCTTCTGGAGCATGATGTGGGAGAGTTGGATGTGGCCGCCGGCCTCGAACTCCGCGAGGGCTTGGTCGGCTTCCTGCTGGCGGATGTAGCCCTGCTTGACCATCCACGCGGCGAGCTGCCGGGCCTGCTGCTGGGTCATGGGAATGCCTCCGTCGATGGCTGCCGATGCCCGGGAGGTTCCGCGAGAGTGGCGTCGGTTCCTTGCCGGCCGCGCCCCTTGGCATATACAATGATGGCTTGACCGTGCTAGACGGGGAGCTAGCGGTGCCCTGTAGCCCGCAATCCGCTATAGCGGGGTTGAATCCCTGTCCGAGGTGTACGTTCTCCGGGGCCTGACCGGCGCAAGTGGTGCTGACGGCTCGGTCCCGCGCAACGACGATCTGCCGAACCCCGTCAGGTCCGGAAGGAAGCAGCGGTAGGCAACCGTCGTCGTGTGCCGCGGCCAACCGGGCCCGAGCTGGCTACGCGGGTAACGCTTGGAGGCGTATATCGGAGACGGGTGCACGGTCTTCTAATATGCAATTCCGGAGGGCGCGCCTACCTGGCGCGCCTTTTTTTTGCTTTTTGTGCAGGTAGTCGCAACCTGCCAGCGTCGAATGGGTGTCTGTGGGTAGCAGTCGGTCGAGCATATGCCGGGAGGAGTGGTGTGGATGGTAGTGTTAGTGAGCGACCTGCATCTGGGAGATGGGTCCTTCGGAGCACTGAGCCTAGGAGCAGGCGCCTTCAAGCGTCTGGCGCGCGAGGTGCGCGATCATGCCGACCGAGCTAAGGCCAGGCATGTGACACTCGTGCTCCTCGGCGACATATTCGAGATGATGCATAGCGCGCGCTGGACGGCCTCGGATACGAGCATCGACGCTGGCTCGTCCAGCGCCGCCAAGCCCGGCGACGCGGGCGCGGCAGACCTGGAGCCCTACGATGAGACTACCGCCGTTCAGGTCTTCGATGCGATCGTGGAGGAGGAGCAGAATCGGGCGATCCTAGAGCTTCTGCGGCCCGACTCTCTCCGAAGCGCTCTGACGGCCGACGGCGAGACGGATGACGCCGCCGGGGGACGGACCGTTGAGGTCATCTATGTGCCTGGCAACCATGACCGGCTATGCAATGTCTACCCGGCGCTGAGGAGGAAGGTCACCGAGGTGCTGGGTCTCGATCGGCCAGATCCCGAGGCTCCCTTCGACTGGTCCTACAGTTGCCCCCAAGTCGGTGTGTTCGCTCGGCACGGGCATCAGTTCGACGGGTACAACTACCCCGTAAGGGCGGACCTGGGGCCGCGGGAGCATGAGCAGGCCTCGATCGGTGATGTCCTGACCTCTCACCTCAACGCCAACCTCCAGAGGCGGCTGCTACAGGCCCTGAACCAGCAGAAGACCATGGGCGACGCGAAGGTCAACGGTCGGACGCTTCGTGACGCTCTATCGCTCATGTACGACATCCGCCCCATGGCTTCGATCATCCCCTGGCTAATGCAGGCTCTGGGCGCCCTGGCGGGCGATAGGCACACCGGCAGGCGGGTGGCGAGAGTGGTGCATGACTGCGTGAGGGCGGCCATCGACGACTTCCACCGGCTAGAGTACGTCAAGGCGTGGCGACGGCAGCACTGGTGGCGCTGGCGAGCCATGAAGCTCGGTGCCCTCCTTACCGGCGTTCGGTATACCCGGGCCCTACGCGCGGTAGACAGTGAGAGGGCGATCCGTGTTGCGGAGTGGGTCGGCCGCGTGGTTGGGGCCGTCTTCCACCGCGAGCGCTACTTGGCCGGCGCACTGGCCGACTACAGGCGCTCCCAGAGCATGACGAGCGGCAGTTGCCGACACGTGGTTTACGGGCACACCCACTTCCCCAAGCGGGGCACCATCAGCATCTCCAACGACTACCCCGCCTTCTACCTGAACACGGGCACCTTCCGGCCCCTGTTCCATAGGGCAAGGGACCGGTCAGGCTTCGCGGGCATGAAGAACATGACGTACGTCATCATCTACGGCCCGGATGAGGCGAAGTCCGACGACGGCAAGCAGCACGCCGAGATGTGGACGGGGAATCTGGAGGAGGAGTAGCGGGGCCGGGTGGGTTATAATGGGGCCGAGGTGAGGTGAGACGCATGGCTGCCGAGGCGAGGCCTGACGTGACGGCGACCGCTCCCCCGGGCCTGCCGTCCCCGGCGCGGCTATCGCTGTCGAGCTTCGGGCC
>WJIW01000065.1 GCA_014730065.1 Armatimonadia bacterium
CCACCACCGATTTCCATGGCCGGATCCTGCGTAACGCCTTCTTCCAGCGGGGCGAGCACACCACCGCTTTCATACGCAAGCATATGAACGTCTAGGCCCGGCGGGCGCGGCGGCGGCTGCGCCCGCGCCGAGGCCCCACGAGGAGCCCTCTGCCATGGCCGATCGCCAACGCGCCCTGCGCCGGATCCGCCTCCAGCCCGTGGACCGGATCCCCCACTGGGAGCACTTCTCGAACCCCGACTTCCTGGAGCTGCTGACGGGCATCGACCCGTACGAGAACCCCCGCTCGGCGGCTCTGGCGGCGTACGAGAAGCTACCCGTGGACCTGGGGTTCCCCATACCGCCTACCGACGATCCGATCCCCCGCCCCAAGGAAGGCGAGACCATGCACACCGACGATGCCGGCCACCGTATGGTCCGTTGGGGCGACAGCTACACCTGGCACTGGGATTGGGGCCAGCAGTTCCCGACCATCGAGGATGTGCTGGCGTACGATCCGCTGGAGGATATGGACCAGCGGGGGAGGCCCGTGGTGGCGGCTCTGGATTACTCCAAGTCCGTGGAGGAGCTGGCAGCGGACTTCCAGGGCGGGCCTCCGCCCGGCCCCGGCGCGCCGCGGGCCGGCACGCTGAGGGAGGGCAGCTACTACAACACCCTCTTCATGTGGCCACTGCTGACCTTCGGCTGGGAGATGTTCCTGCGCCTCATCGGTGAGTACCCCGAGGAGTGCAAGCGCCTTCTGGCGGCCTTCGCCGAACGGTCCCGCAGGCTCTACAAGGCCTACGCCATGACCGACATCGATGTGATGATCACCCATGACGACATCTGCTTCGCCTCGGGCCCGGTGTGCTCGCCGAAGTGGCTGAAAGAGAACATCTACCCGTACTACGAGGAGCTATTCGCCATCGTCAGGGAGCAGGGCATCAAGCTGCTCTTCATCACCGATGGCAACGCCGACAAGGTGGCCGATGATCTCTTCGCCTGCGGCGCCGACGGTCTGGTCAGTGAGCCCTTCACCGACTGGAAGACGGTGGCCCGGAACCACCCCGGCAAGGTCTTGGTCGGCGAGGGCGACAACCGCATCCTCATGCGAAACGACCCCGCTGAGATCGAAGCCCATGTGAAGGACATGTGCGATATGGGCAAGCGGTACCCGGGGTACTTCATGTGCATGGGCAATCACATCCCGTGGAACATCCCCGCCGATGCCGTGAAGCGGTACTTCGAGTACAGTGACAAGTACGGCTGGCTGAGCTGACATGATCCGCCGAGGAGCTGACGCGCATATGGCAAGGACCGCATGGGTCATCTTGGCCCTCTTCGCCGCCATCATGGCGGCCCCCGCCACCGCCCAGGACTTTGAGCCCAACTGGGAGTCCCTCAACTCCCGTGAGACGCCGGAGTGGTTCCGGGACGCCAAGCTCGGCATCTTCATCCATTGGGGCGTGTACTCCGTCCCGGCCTATTGCCACCCTAGTACCTACTCGGAGTGGTACTATCGCTGGCTGACCACCAACTCGCACGACGGCTTCGTCACCGAGTTCCATAACGAGAACTACGGCGAGGACTTCACATACCAGGAGTTCGCGCCCATGTTCCGGGCAGAGCTGTGGGATCCCGCCCAGTGGGCATCCCTCTTCGAGCGCGCAGGCGCCAGGTACGTGGTCCTCGTATCGAAGCACCACGACGGTTACGCCCTGTGGCCCAGCGAGCATGCCTCCAGCATCCGGGGCTACCCATGGACCGCGGCCGAGGTGGGGCCCGAGCGGGACCTGGTGGGCGAGCTGACCGATGCCGTGCGGGCCGAGGGACTGAAGATGGGCTTCTACTACTCCTTCATGGAGTGGACCAACCCCCTCTACGACGAGTCGCCCGAGCGCTATGCCGAGGAGTTCATGATCCCCCAGATCCGCGACCTCTTCACCCGGTATCAGCCGACTATCTTCTGGCCCGACGGCGAATGGGACCATCCCGACAGCCTATGGCACAGCCCCGAGATCCTGGACTGGATGTACGAGAACACCGACGACCCCGAGAGCTTCGTGGTGAACGACCGATGGGGCCGCGGCCTCAGGGGCCAGGTCGGCGACTACTACACCACCGAGTACGGCAACATCGGTGGCGGCTCACCGGGTCTGTCCGACTCGGGCAAGCCCTTCGAGGAATGCCGGGGCATCGGCCACAGCTTCGCCTACAACCGGATCGAGGATGTGGACAGCTACCTGTCGCGTGAGGAGCTGATCCGCCTGTTCGTAGAGATTGTCAGCGCCGATGGGAACCTGCTCCTGAACCTCGGGCCCACCGCCGATGGCCGGATCCCCGTCATCCAGCAGGACCGTATCGTGGCCCTCGGTGAATGGCTCGACGTCAACGGCGACGGAGTCTACGGCACCCGGGGCAGCGTCTTCACCGGCCTGCCATGGGGCCGTTCCACCACCAAGGGGAACACCATCTACCTGCACGTCTTCGACTGGCCCCAGGATGGCCGGCTCGTGGTGCCCGGTCTGGAGACCCCCATCCAGCGAGCCTATCTGCTCCACGAGGAGGGCCGGCCAGCGCTGCCCTTCGAGCAGGCCGAGGCCGCAGACCCCGTCGTCGATCTGTGGGGACACCTTCCCTTTGATCACGTCAGCGTTGTCGCCCTGGAGTTGGACGGCACGCCCGTGGTCGACCAGTCGGTGCGGCCCTCGGAGTCGGGCGCCGTGGTCCTGACCCCCGACACCGCGCAGACCACCGGCTCCGTCCAGATGGAGACCAAGGGGGCGGCAACCGAGTACGAAGGCAGGCCCATCGGCAGCAACCTGGGCTTCTGGATCGATCCCGCCAGCACCGTGAGCTGGCAGGCCCGGGTCGAAGAGGGCGAGACCTATGCCGTCCTGCTCGAGTACGCCTGCGAGCCGGGCAATGAGGGCGGCCGGTTCCGGGTCAACGTCGGCGAGGAGTCCCTCGAGGCGTCCGTCGAGGAGGCCACGGAATCCTGGACGAGCTATGAGTGGGTCGAGCTGGGACGGGTGACCGCGGGGGATGCCGGCCGGGTGTCCGTGGTCGCCCGGGCCACCGAGATCCCCGAGGGCAAGGCCCTCATGAACCTGCGGCGGCTCGTCCTGGTGCCCGCGGAGTAGAGCCTCCATGCAGCGCGCCCTGCTCACCATCAGCCGCTCGGCCCTGAGCGAGAACGTCGCCGAGGTACGCCGCATGATCGGTGACCGTCTGCTCATCGCCGTCGTGAAGGCCAACGCGTACGGCCATGGGGTCGATCCCGTGGCCAAGTGGCTCCTCGAGGACGGTGCCGATCGACTGGCCGTCGCGTACCTGGGCGAGGCCCTCGCTCTCAGGGGACTGCTCCCCGACGGCTGCGAGCGTGTGCTTGTGCTGGGTGGCGTTCCCCCCGAGCACGCCGAGGCGGCCGTTGCGTCGGGAGCGACCCTGACCGTCGGCCAGCTCTCCGAGATCCCCGCACTCGCTGACGCCGCCGACCGGGTGCGCGCCACGTGCCGCGTCCACCTGAAGGTGGACACCGGTATGTCGCGCCTCGGCGTGGCTCCCTCCGGGGTGCCCGAGGCGGTGTCCGCCATCGCCGCCCGCCCGTCGCTACGTCTGGAGGGCGCCTTCACCCATCTCGCCACCGCCGAGGATCCCGACGAGGCCTACGCTCGCCAGCAGCTCGCCCGGTGGGACGCCGTGAAGGCCCACCTGCCGGCCGGCCTTCTCACCCACGTTCTGGCCAGCGGTGGCGCGGTTCGGTTCCCCGAGTATCTCGAATCGGCGGTGCGTGCCGGGCTGCTGGTATATGGCATCGATCCCCTGGCCGGACTTCGCCCTCCACCCCTCCGGCAAGCCATCACCCTTACGGCGCGGCTCGAGGCCATCCGTGAAGTCGGGCCGGGCTCCGGCGTCTCGTACGGAGCGACATGGCGGCCCACATCCGCGGGCCGGGTCGGGGTCGTGCCCGTTGGGTACGCCGATGGCTACCCGCGGAGCCTGTCCGGATCCGGGTGGGTCATGTTTCGCGGCGAGCCCGCGCCCATCAGAGGCCGGGTCTGCATGGACCGCTTCATGGTGGATCTCACCCCATGGCCCGACGCCCGGCCGGGTGAGACGGTCACCCTCCTCGGCGATGGGGCGAGCGTGAACGAGGTCGCAGCGGCGGCGGGCACCATCAACCACGAGATCCTCTCCCGGCTTGGGCCGCGGCTAGTGCGCCGACACGTGGAGTAGCGCGTGCCGATTCGAAGGCTCGCCCATGCTTCGTGAAGAAGGTCCGCCCCGAAGTCCACTCAGTTCACCGGAGGGTTGCCCATGTCACCAGCCGTTGTCGGTCTCGCCCTGATCGCCCTGGCTCTGCCCATCGCCGCGCTCGCTCAGGGGCAGGAGGATGTCGAGATCGTGAGGCAGCGTATCATCGATCACGCCCTCGGCGCCGACCCCGATGCCGACACCATATCGGGATGGGTTCAGGCTCTTGCCGCCGATGGTAGCTGGCCGGACATCGACTATGACTGTACGCGCCGCTCCGGATGGGAGCCCGCCGATCACGCGAACCGGATCCGGTCTATGGCCATCGCATGGGGCAAGCCGGAGTCGGAGCTGCATGGCCAGCCTGAGCTTCTGGAAGCCATCCTGTCGGCGCTGGACTACTGGATTGAGCAAGACCTCCAGTGTCCGAACTGGTGGTACAACCAGATCGGCGTGCCTCGGTCGCTGTATGGACCCCTGCTCATCATCGAGGACCATCTGAGCGACGAGCAGCGGGCCGGCGGCCTGCGCGTCCTATCTCGTGCCAAGTTGGGCATGACCGGCCAGAACCTGGTATGGGTGGCCCAGATCACCGCCGGCCGCGGATGCCTGGAGCGCGATCCCGAGGTGGTCGCCGCGGCCTTCGATGCCATCGAGTCGGAGATCCGGATCAGCGGCGGCGAGGGTATCCAAGCCGACGGCAGCTTCTACCAGCATGGCGCCCAGCTCTACTCCGGAGGATACGGCCGGGGCTTCGCTCAAGACTGCCCGCTGTTCGCTCGACTGGCCCACGACACCGCCTTCCAGTTCGGCGACGAGGCCATCGAAGTGCTCTCCATCTACCTCCTCGATGGCGAGCAGTGGATGATCCGAGGACCGAGGTTCGACTACTCGGCGTGCGGACGGGAGATCACCCGCGTCGGCGCGGGAAGCTCGCGAGGCTTCGCCGGAGCCTGCCGGGACATGCTCGCCATCGACCCGCCGCGCCGGGCCGAGTTCGAGGCCTTCCTCAGCCGGCTGGAGTCCGACCCCGCCTCACCGGAGCCGCCCCTGGTGGGCAACCGCTGCTTCTGGCGGTCGGACCTGATGAGCCACCACCGGCCCAGCTACTACGCGTCGGTGCGCGTGACCTCGGACCGGCTGCTCCAGACGGAGATCGTCAATAGCGAGAACACCCGAGGCCGGCACCTGGCCGATGGCGTGAACTACCTCTACCTGGACTGCACCCAGTACCCGGGCATCTTCCCCGTGTGGGACTGGCAGGCGCTCCCGGGCACGACCTGTGAGCGCACGGGCGACCCGAGCGTCTCCAACGGCGTCGTCGGCGAGCGCTCCTTCGCAGGCGGGGTCTCCGATGGCATGTATGGGCTCCAGGCCATGGACTTCGCCCGCGGCCCGCTGTCGGCGCGAAAGGCGTGGTTCTTCTTCGATGACGAGTACGTCTGCCTCGGTGCCGGCATCACCTGCGACTCCGCCAACCCCGTTGTCACCTCGATGAACCAGTGCCTGCTGGATGGCGATGTGCGGGCGGGGACGGCGGGAGCGGTGCCCATGGGCGAGACGGTCCTGGGGGGCGAGACATGGGTCCACCACGACGACGTAGGCTACGTGCTCGCCGCGCCCACCGACCTGACGCTTGCGGCTGAGACCCGCACGGGCTCGTGGAGCCGCATCGGCACCGGCTCGCCGGAGGAGCTGGACCGGGACGTCTTCGACCTGCGCATCGACCATGGCCCGGGCCCCGACGGCGCGGAGTACGCATACATCGTCCTGCCCGCCGTCACCGCCGAGGAGGCTCAGCGCTACGCTCAGGACCCGCCCGTCGAGATCCTCGCGAACACCACCGCACTCCAGGCCTGCCGTCACCCGGGCGTCGGCGTGACGGGCCTGGCCTTCTACGAGGCCGGCGCCGCGGAGCTGGAGGGACTGCCACGCATCGAGGTGGACCGGCCGTGCCTCCTGCTCTGGCGCGAGACCGATGCGGGCGTGACCGTGTCGGCATCGGATCCGTCCCACGGTACAGGCACACTGACCGTCACCGTCGGCGACGACTCCGTGCTGACCTTCGACCTGCCCGAGGGGCTAAAGGCGGGGAGCAGCGTGACGCAGGAGGTGGCGACGCGGTAGCGGAGGGCGAACCTTAGGCCGGCCGGCGACCGGAGCCGCTCGGCCGCGGCCGGCCGTGTTGACCGTGGGCGCCCCTTGCTCTAGCATGTCGATGGCGCTGGGGCGTCGCCAAGCGGTAAGGCACCGGCCTTTGGAGCCGGCATTCGCAGGTTCGAATCCTGCCGCCCCAGCCAACCGCCGTGCTCCGTCTGGCCGCGGCATGCTACACTTCGGGAACCCCAAGATGGGAGCTTCCCCATGGCCCTCGCGTCCCTCTCCGTCTGCGCGCCCGCACTGCTGCTCTGCGTCCCTCCCTCGGCGGCCGCCGACGAGCTCTGGCAACCCGATCATGAGACCCTCGACGCCTGGGCCACCCCCTACCGGGGCTGGCACTACTACCCCGATCCCATCATCCCCGCCGATCCGCAGATCCCCGGGTACGAGAGCTTCCAGAGCATCGACTGCCCCTGCGTCTACCAGATCCCCGGCCAGCCCGATGTGTGGTACATGAGTGTCATCGGCTTCAACGGCGCGGGCTACAACAGCTTCGTCTACGAGAGCACCGACCTCATCCACTGGGGGAGCCCCCGCCTCGCCATGGGCTTCGGGCCCGAGGGCGAGTTCGACCACGGAGGAAGCGTCATCGGCGCGTACCTCTACGAGTCGTACGACATCCGCGCCCCGCGCATTCTGAAGCTCCGGGACGGCAAGTTCTGGACCCTCTACGGCTGCTACCCCCGCCAGGGCGGATACGAGCTACGCCCCGGGTACGAGGGCGTGGCCAGCAGCGAGGATGGCCTGACGTGGGAGCGGGCCAAGGACACCTGGATCCTATCGGTCCACGATCCGGGCCGGGGCGAGTGGGAGAGGGACTGCATCTACCAGCCGTGGCTCGTGGAGCACGACGGCCGCTTCTACAACTTCTACAACGCCGCCAATGGCGGCATCGAGCAGATGGGCCTGGCCCTCTCGACCGACCTCCTGAGCTGGGTCCGCTACCCCCTCAATCCGGTGCTCCGCAACCGCGCGGGCGGCTATGACGAGAGCTTCTGCTCCGATGGCAAGGTGTTCCGGGATGGCGATCACTGGACCATGTTCTACTTCGGCGTGGGCCGGGGCGGCGCCCATATCATGGTGGCCTTCAGTCGCGACCTGATCCACTGGTTCCCCCACGAGGAGCCTCTGTACATCGCCGGCGGCCACCCCGGCGGCCTGGACGAGACCTATGCCCACAAGATCTCCCTGGTCCACAACCCCGCGAACGACACCTTCTACATGTACTACTGCGCCGTCGGCACCCAGGGCCGCTGCATCGGCCTGCTGACGAGCGAGCCAATGGAGCCGTAGAGACCCCTCAGCTCCCATCGATACTGAGCACTGGAACGCGACGGCAAGAGAACCCCACAGGTGGAGTGCGCCAGCATCAGCCACGCACAGGCGACTACTGCGACGCCTTTCGATGGTCGCAGAAGGTCACTCCATGGATCCCACAGAATCTCCACGCACCCGGCAAACATACCGGGCATGTACTCGGGGCAGCTAACCAGACTGCGGGCACGAAGGGGATGGCACATGTCAGAGAGCAGCACGGACGTCGCACGTTTCGAGTTGGGACAGGTCAGGCTGGAGCCGAACCTGCTCATCCGGCAGCAGCAAGACGTCATAGAGCGCATGATGCGCTTTGTCATGGATGTGCTCCGTCAGCGGGGACCCCTGCGTGAGCGTCCGAGCGGGCGAGACCGATGCAACGAGGATCCGTGCGAGCGGCAGGTCCGGGGCTTCGATGTTCCGACCCAGGTGTTCAGCATTCTCGCCGACCGAGGCTACGGGAAGACAACCGCCCTCCTCGCCATCTACAACCGCCTGTGCCGTGGGCGCTGGCCAGCGGGGATCGACGAAGAGCGATACCGGCTGCTGATGCCCACCATCATCCGGCCAGAGATGATGAGGTCCGCAGATGCTTTCTTCCCTTCACTGTGCAGTGAGATCCTAAGGGCAGCCAAGGACTGCTCGCGACCCAGGGAGCGTGGAGATCGCAGGGGCTGGATGGAGCACTGCGTCGAGACGACGCCCGAAGCCCTACAGCGCGACCTGGCTCAGATCATCGAGGCCCACATCACTTACAGCCCCGAGGCGAGGGAGATCCGTCGGCAACTGGCGGGCGACGTGCGCGAGTACGCCGAGAAGATCATCCGAGACGACTCGCCCGATCTCCACGGGTACGAGCTGTTCAGCAAGTGGGTCGACGACGTTCTCTATATGACATGCACCGAGCTCTTGGTCATCTGCATCGACGATGTGGACGTGTGCCCGCAGTTCGCGCCCGAGGTGCTCTGGGTACTCCGGACGTACCTTGCTCACCCGCGGATCGTCGTGATCCTCACCGCCCGGCTGGAGGGCATGGAGCTGGCCCTGCGCGACGACTTCCTGCGCACCATCCCCGAGGTCTTCACGGGCGGGAAC
>WJIW01000619.1 GCA_014730065.1 Armatimonadia bacterium
CCCTAAGATGGACCGTCTTGGGGTGGGCTTGCGGGGACGATGCTGCCCGATCGTCCCTCCGAACCTGGCGGGGGGACTACAGGGGGTCCGCTCAATGCCTGCTGCGCCATCTCGAACAGCAGGGGCAGGACCCCCTCCTGAATCCTCCCCCGCTATGGAGCCACTCGGCGCGGGGGAGGCAACACGCCATCGTCCCCCCGCAGGCAAGCCAACCCCTACGACTCCTGCGGGGGCCGGGGTTTGGGCAGCCTACCCGCGTCCGCCAGCGCCCGCCGCAGGATGAACTCCATCTGGGCGTTCATGCTCCGCAGGTCGTCATCGGCCCACTTCCGGACGGCGTCCAGAATGGCCGGGTCGATGCGTAGCAGGAACGACTTGCGCTTTGCCACTCAATACCACCTCATGCCCGCACCCGGAATCCCCGCATCTACTGATACAGGGAGCCCGTGTTCACGACCGGCTGGGTGTGGCGGTCACTGCACAGCACCACCAGCAAGTTGGAGACCATCGCGGCCTTGCGCTCATCGTCGAGCTCCACGATCTGATCCTTCTCCAGGTGCTCCAGAGCCATCTCCACCATCCCCACAGCGCCCTCCACGATTTGGGTCCTGGCAGCGACCACAGCCGCCGCCTGCTGCCTCTGGAGCATGGCCGCAGCGATCTCCGAGGAGTACGCCAGGTGGCTTATGCGCGCCTCGATGACCTCCACCCCCGCCTGGTCCAGCCGCTCCTGGATGTCGTGGCGGAGCTGGTCGCAGATGTCCGGCGTGTTGCCGCGCAGCGAGATTTCGTCGTCGTGGCTGTCGTACGGGTGCCGGCTCGCCAGGTTCCGCAGGGCCGCCTCGCTCTGGACCCCGACGAAGTGCTCATAGTCGTCCACCTGGAAACTCGCCTCGGCGGTGTTGGTGACGCGCCAGACCACCACGGCGGAGATGTCGATAGGGTTACCGTCCCGGTCGTTGACCTTGGAGGGGCGGCCAGCGGTGTGCGTCTTGGCCTGGATCACCTGGCCCTGGGCGTCTTTGACTTCGGGAGTGATGGTCGAGCCCGTCTCGAAGTTCCGCACCCGGAGTGAGATCTTCCGCTTGGAGTAGAAGGGGTTCACCCAGTAGAACCCCGACTCCACCACCGAGCCTTTGTACTCGCCGAACAGTAGCATGACCCGGGCGTCGTTCGGCGCCACGGCCTGGAAACCGAACAGCATGAGGAACCCCGCGACCTCGCCGACGATGCCGCCCACGATGAGCAGCGTCCCCAGCCCGCCATCCATCACGATGCCTAGCGCGAACACGAGGGGACTTCCCAATACCAGCACGAGCATCAGCACCAGCGGACCCCAGCCAGACATGGGCCTCAAGACCTGCTCCTTCATTCCCTGCACCTCCACTTGGCTTCTCGAGTGCCTGCAATCGGAATGATATCATATTGATACTGCGCAGGTCGAGCAATCTTGCCCGGGCGCAGGACTTTTTGCACGCCGGAGCCGAACCTGCCCCGGGAAGCTCAACTGGCCCCCAAGGGGCGGAGCTGAGGGAGGAACCTGAAGATGGCTAAGAAGAAGATCCGCGCTGGCGTGATCGGCCTCGGCATCGGCCAGTTCCACGTCCAGGGCTATGGCCTGCATCCGAAGGCAGAGGTCACGGCCGTGTGTGATCTCAAGAAGGACCTGGCCCAGAAGACCGCCGCCCAGTACGGCGTCCCGAACGTGTATACCGACTACAAGGAGATGCTCAAGAGCGGCACCGTGGACACGGTGAGCGTGTGCGTCCCCAACGACCTGCACCGTCCCATGTCCATCGACTGCCTCAAGGCCGGCATGAATGTGCTGTGCGAGAAGCCCATGACCACCTCGGCCCGGGAGGGCAAGAAGATGCTCGACGCCGCCGAGGAGTCGGACAAGGTCTTCATGATGCAGTTCAACAACCGGTACCGGCCCGACAGCCAGCTCCTCAAGTCCGCCATCGATGACGGCGACCTGGGTGACGTGTACTTCGCCCGGTGCGGCTGGATCCGCCGGAACGGCATCCCCGGCTGGGGAAGCTGGTTCACCGACGTGGAGCGCGCCGGCGGCGGCCCCCTTATCGACCTCGCCGTGCACATGCTCGACCTGACCATCTACCTCATGGGCAATCCCGAGCCGGTCACCTGCCTCGCGTCGACCTACTCGGTCTTCGGCCCGAACATGGAAGGCCTGGGCCCGTGGGGCACGCCCGATCCCAAGGGCAAGTTCTCCGTGGAGGACATGGCTGTCGGCATGATCCGCTTCGATGGCGGCCAGACCATCTGGGTCGAGGCGTCGTGGGCGTCGCGGATCAAGGAGGAGTACGTCTACTCCACTCTCTGCGGCACCAAGGCGGGCGCGAATCTGGAGACTTCCTTCGGCCCCGGCGGCGGCGACCGGCTGGAGATGTTCACCCAGGAGCGCGGCGTGCCCGTCGACAAGCACATGATGGTCGAGCCCGACCCGGCGATGGGCCGCACGAACTCGGTCCAGCACTTCTGCGACTGCGTGGTGTCGGGCAAGCAGCCCCTCTCGCCCGCCGCAGACGGCTACCGGCTGATGAAGGTCCTGGACGCGATGTACAAGTCGGCGAAGTCGGGCAAAGCGGTGAACATAAAGTAGCGCCCCCCGCTCGAGCATTCCGGCACCCTCGCCCCGATACCGAGGCGAGGGTGCATTCCCTACTCGCTGGTCACCACGCGACCCCTGTCTGCCGGGACCGCGAACTTACAGCGTCGCCTTGGACCGGGTCTTCTGTAGCTCCGCCGACGAAGGCCGGCGGGAGAGGATGTCCAGCGATAGCTCAACCAGCTCCTGGGCTTCCTCGGGCGCCATCGTCCCCACGGTCACCATGTCGCAATCCCGGATGGTGTTCCAGACGAAGGTCAGTGCCTGAAGGGGCCGGATCTGCCCGGCCGCCATGGGCTTGATGGTCATCACGGGCTTCTTGGCCTTCTGGATCAGGTTCGCCACCCAGTCCACCTCGATCTGCATCAGGAATCCCATGCTGTTGAAGAGCTGGATGTACGTCTCCACATCCAAGCCGGTCTCGTCGGCATAGACCACCGTCTCGGGGATATGGGTGCTCAGGCCGGGAACCATGCCGCGCTCCCGGATCATCTCACAGATGGTATCCATCTGCCGGATCTCCCGGGTGCACTTGTCGACCATGGCATCGGTGGTGCTGGTGTGGGGCATGCAGATGGACACGCCCTTGGCCACCTCGGCATCCAGGATCCGCTCCACCTCGCCCAGGTCGAAGCCATCGAAGGGTGTGCGCGGGCCGGTCGTGAAGGACGGTGTGGAGACGACCACCAGCCCCTCGCCCGTTCGCTGCTGGGCCTCGTCGATGGCGTCTGGGATGCACGTGTCGGTGTGGGGGCACATGATGGTATCGACCCCAGCGCGCACGAAGACCTCGATGATGTCCGCCACCGACTGGGTGTTGGTGACCAGCCGCTCGACGGCCCGGGTCTTCCCGCCCGTGCAGTGGGTGTAGCCGAGGAACCAGTTGGTGCCGATAATCATGCGGGAGACGGAGATCCCGCCGACTTCGGTCCTGGGGAACTTGTCCATGGGGCAGCCTCCGGGTTCGGGATGCACTACTCACGTACCCGAAGATACGCCACCCGAGGCCCGCGACCTACTGCTCCCAGTTCTCGGCCACCACTTCAGCCATCTGCCGCAGCACCGTCATCTCCACATCATCGAGCTGCTCCATGAGGCGGGGCTGGCCCGGGCTGAGGTCGAAGGAGCGGGGCGGGCCGTCGTAATCGAGGCGGGGCGATCCGTTGTGCAGGCACCAGCCCGCGGCGCCGCCGAGGATGGCGCCCCGCAGGTCGGTCAGGAAGTCATCGGCTTCAGGCTGCCAGGGGCTGTAGTCCCGCCGGAAGGGCTCCTGGTAATGGACCGGCACCACATGGCCGATCTGCTCCAGGGTCGCCAAGTAGTCCCGGGTCGCCTGCTCGGTCCGCTCAGGGCTGTTGGCGGCGCGCGGCAGATGAGGGCAGATGAAATCCACCCGAGCCGTCTCCAGGTGACCGCGAAGCTCCTCGGGGCTTCCGTCCCACACGCCCGAAGCGGTCACGAGACGATCCGGGTCCGCGGCGTCGATGGCATCGTGGATCCGCGCCAGGTCCTCGTGGGAGACGTACCGGTCGTCTGGCACGTCCCGCTCGTTGGCCATGTCGATGTACACGTTGTCGAGGTCGATGAGTGCCTCCGCGATGGTCGCCCCGGCTCGGCAGAGGTCGTCGGCGTCGCCCAGACCC
>WJIW01000620.1 GCA_014730065.1 Armatimonadia bacterium
CCAGGGCCGCCCAGCGCATGTGGAGCCCGAACTGGTAGCCCGCCCAGCCCCAGCCGAGGGCGGCGGGGATGAGGGCCACGGTCAGCCACGTCTGGGGGTCAGGCACCCCGGCGCCCTGGAGCACATAGTCGACCATGGCCAGACCCACCACGCCAGCGAGCACGGCGACGAGGAACTCGTCGCCCGTCCTCGGCATCGGTTTGGGACTCTCCTGGTCTGCCATCGCCTCTTCCTTGACCCCCAATGACGGCCGTGCGTACAATCGGCCCGTATCGTATCCCCCGAAGGAGTGGCTCCGTGGCCGCCTATCGCCAGACCCGCGTCGCCTTACCGATGATCTCGCCCGCGGTCCTTGTCATTATAGTGGCCTGCGTGCTCGTGTTCATCTTACAGAGTACCGCCTTGGGCCAGGTAATCGCCACGAATCTGGCCCTCAGTCTCGCGGGACTCACGCAGGGCCGCATCTGGACGGTCCTGACCTTCGGGTTGCTCCACGGCGACTTCATGCACCTCTTCTTCAACATGCTCATGCTGTTCTTCCTGGGCCCCAGGCTGGAACACCGCCTCGGCACCCAGAAGTTCGTCGCCTTCTACGCCCTCTCCGGCTTGGTGGCCGGCATCGCCTTCTGCATCTGGGTATTCCTCACCGGAGCGGTCAACGTATGGGTTGTGGGCGCTTCCGGCTCCCTGTTCGGAATCTACGCCATGTGGGCCCTTCTGTGGCCCGAAGAGCACCTACTGGTCTGGGGCCTGATCCCCATCAAGGTGAAGTGGCTAATGCTCATCCTGGTGGGAGGCTCCGTCTTCATGCTGGCCACCGGCGGTGGAGCCGTGGCCCACCAGGCTCACCTGGGCGGGGCCCTCGGCGGCCTGATCTGGTGGTACTTCACCGAGCGCCGGCCGCCTTCGCGCCCTCCGCGGCGGGGCGATCGAGGCGCCCGCAGGCGAATGCGCATCGTCAAGAAGGCCGAGGATGACCGTTTCTCCGATATCGTGGGCGATCTAGACGACTAGGCCCGCTTCAGCCGCACGCCGTTTCGATGATGCGCTCCATGGCCGCCTCCACGTCCTGGGCGACCGGCCGCAGCTCCGGCTGGCCGAAGAGGCCCAGCAGCTCCGTCGGCTGTAGCATGGTGACCTGGATGGCCCCGTCCTCCTCGTACACCGCTATACGGCACGGCAGTGCGTTGGCGATGGACATGTCCCGATCCAGCACCTTCTTGGCCTGGCCCGGATTGCATACCTCGAAGATCCGGCATTCGCAACCCAGTTCGATGTCTTTCGCCGCCAGCTTGTCCTTGAGGTTGTGCACTCCCAACACTCCGAATTGGTTGTCGGCTGCGGCCGATTCGAGCCTGGCAGACACCTCATCTATGGAACCCTTGGCCTTGCGCTTGTACAGCATCTGACGCCTCCTAGTCGGTCCGAGTACTCCAGGATACCACCGATGGGGCGCCGGGACGCGGAACCAGGAGTCCAGGCTATGCCGGAGAAGACTCACAACGGACCATCCCAAGGCCGTGGCCGCGGGGTAGCCGTTGGGGAGAGTCGGGAGTTGAGAGTCGTGACGGGCGCGACCGAGCGCGACAGGCTGGAGTGTGTACGGTGTCGTACGCTGGCCGATCAGGTGCGTGGCCTGGAGGAGCGCGCCGAGCAGCAGGCTGAAGCGCTGGAGGAGGCCACCGCCGCCAAGGACGATGCCACCGCCCGGTTGCTGCACACCCGAGAGCGGCTGAGCGCCGTTCTGCGTGCCATCCCCAGCGGGATCATCATCGTGGATGGTGCTGTCGGGATCATCATGGACGTGAATCGAGCGGCACTAGACATCCTGGGCGCCACCCCTGAGCAGGTCATCGGGGTCCCCATCAGCGGCTTCTTCCAGGATCCCGAGCACGTGGCCTCGACCGCTGGCACGCCGGGGCCCGCGGGCGCGGAGAGCCGCGAGACGACCCTCATTGGCCCCGGCGGCAAAGTGACGCCGGTGCTCCACAATATCGTCCAGTTCATCGTGGATGGCGAGTTCCGGGCCCTTCATTCGGTCACCGATATAGCCCGGCAGAAAGAAGCCGAGGAGGCTCTCCAGAAGGCCTCGATGACCGATGCCCTAACCCAGCTTCCCAACCGCCGCGCCTTCCAGGCCCGCATCCACGAGGAGTGGAACCGCGCGTGTCGCCACGAGCGGCCGCTGAGCGTCATCATCTGTGACGTGGACCACTTCAAGCAGTACAACGATACCAACGGTCATCTGGAGGGTGATCGTTGCCTGCAGAAGATGGGCGAGATCCTCACCGGGTGCTTCCAGCGTAGCACCGAGTTCGCCGCCAGGTGGGGGGGCGAGGAGTTCGCCGTGGTCCTCTCGGAGGTTAACCCGGAGGAAGCGCAAGAGCGGGCAGAGGTGTTGCGCCGGGCCGTGGAGGAAGCGGGCATGCCCCGCGGGCCCGACCGAGCTGACCCCGTGACCATCAGCGTTGGCCTGGCGACCAACGTTCCCGAGGTGGGTGGCAGTCCCGATGGCTTCCTCGACCAGGCCGACGAGGCCCTCTATCAGGCAAAGGAGCAGGGCCGGAACCGGGTCATGGTCGCTAGCTGACGCTCAAGCGGAAGCACCGTCCAGCAGGTTCTCGAGAGCTTGTACCTTGCGGATGATCTCATCCATGATGACGGGAAGCTGGGCGGGGTCGACGTTCAGCACCTGCCAGCCCCTGGCGTCCACCGCGTAAGCCAAGCCCTCGCCACCCAGTCCGTACCCGGCGGTCATGGCCAGGTAGTCGCCCAGGTGTGCGAGCCAGACCAAGGGGTTCCCCGACGGATGCTCACCCGGCCGGTGGTGATAGCGAACCACATTGACCAGCTCCGTGGGGAGGCCCCAGTTCTCGGTGATGATGGCCCCCACCTCGGCGTGATCCACCCCCAGGTTCGCGCGCTCGATGTCGGCGAAGCTGACCTGGCGCGTGGTCGCATCCTCGACCATCTCATTCAACCGTTGGCCGATGTAGGCTCCGAGCACCAGCTTGCCCACGTCCTGGAGGATGCCGGCCACCAGAGCCGTCTCGTGGTTGGGCACCCGGGCCTGCCTGGCGAGAACCAGGGCCGCCGTTCCCGAAGCGAGAGCGTGACGCCAGAGGGCCCCGGCCTCCAGTACATAGCCATCGACCGGGTTGCCCAAGGTGGACGCGAGATGGCTAGCAAGCACGATGTTGCGGATGGCATTGAACCCGAGAACGCGGACCGCACCGGTGACCGTATCCACCCGGCGCGCCAGACCGAACAGGGGAGAGTTGGCCATCCTGAGGACCCGTGCCGTGAGTGCCTGGTCGGTGCCGACCACCTCGCCCAGGTCGGCGGCCGACGTGTTCGGGTCGTCGGTGACAGCGAGCACCCGCTGGACCACCCCCGGCAACTGGGGAAGGTCCCGGACCTCCTCGGCGATCCTCTGCTCAATATCCTGTGCCATCTTCCGCTCCCATCGGCTTTCCGGCCGAACCGCTTAGACCTTCCGAACCCCGCTGCCACCACGAAGCACTGCGACCTCTTTGGGATCTTTGCCCGGAATCTGTGCGATGAGGGCGCCCGTGTCGATCTGAAGGGTCACCGTGCGGGGTAGGTGGCCGCCAAGATCCTCCGCCTGCACCGGTATGCGTAGCTCCTCGAGCACTTCGCGAGCTGTCTCAGCATTCTGTCCACCAATGGAGTACTGGGTGCAATCGTCGGCGAAGGAGAAGACATCGGCCGCGCCGCTCAGGCCCGCGGCGATGCGGGTGGCTTCGGCCCCCGCGGCCACCATCCGCTCCACAGCTCGTGACACGGCGGAGTCCACGAACCTGCCCACCCCCTCGTCGCCAGTTCCTTCAGGAAAGCGAGGCAGCAGAGGATGTACCAGGGCCCCGATCTTGCTGGACGCATCGTACAGACAGACCACGACGGCCGCCGAAACCATCTCGGTCACCAGTGCCGTGACACCCGCCTCGGACACATTCATCTCGGTCATGCGTACGGTTGAGGTCAAGGGGGCCCTCCGCTGCTCCGCCCCAAGCCCAGTGCAGGCATACGGCCATGCGTGTATTCTGGCGCCGACCGCTCGGTCCTCTAGGGGCCCTGCGGCTAAGGTGCTAGGAATCTAGGCTGACGCGAATCCGCACCACGCTGGACCAGGGCGGCAACAGCCGCGTAGGATGGCGAATCCCTGCGGTTTATGACCCGCGGAGCTGACGGATCGGTGGCCGGCACGTCGTCGTAGATGACATTGTCCAGACTGTCGACGGCGATGAAGCTCCGTGTGCCCGGGTCAATCAGCTCGGTGGGATCATCGAGACCGTCCACATCGACCCTCAGGATGGTGGGCTCGCCCGCCCCGGCCGACCGACGCACCGAGACGAGCAGGTCTCCGCTCGATAGCCATGCTAGCGAGTTGGCGATCTCGGCGCCATCCAGATCGACGGCCGCGGCGTCCCCGCCGGCCAGGGGCACGGTCATGACGGCACCCGAGGCGGTGATGAAGGCTACCGTTGCCCCGTCGGGGCTGAGGGACACGGCGGTCGGAGCGTTCTCGGCCGCCTCGGGCGCGTAGAGCTCCGTGGGCTCGGTGCCCGACGCGCTGGACACCACGATCCCCCCGGCTGCTCCGGATGAAGTCTCCGAGGCCCGGACCACCTGCGAGCCATCGCTCCCGATGGCAGCCACGAAGGGCCCGGTGGCCACCCCCGACTCGTCGGGAGTGAACTCGGTGCCCGCTCCGGTGGCCAGATCGTGAACCCAGAAGGTCTCGCCCAGCTCATCGGAGAGAAAAAGCCGCGTGCCCCCAACCTGATGCCCTAGGACGAAGCGGATCTCATCGGTGCCGAAGTCTACCGCCGTAGCCGTGGCCGAGGAGGTGTTGGGGGCGGTGAAGTACTCGCCCGTCGACTCGTTGACGAACAGCATCCGTCCGGCAGCCACCGCTATGCTGACGGTATCGACGGTCCCTCCAGCCGTGGAGGCCTGGAGGACACATGAGACGGGCTGGGCCCCCTCCACGGTGATCGCCGCTCGGCCAGCGCCGTCGGTGGTCGACGCCGCGGCGCTGAGGGTAAGGGCGCCGGGTGGAGTCACCGACCAGCTCAAGGCGGTCCCGCTCGCCGGCGAGCCGCCAGTGGTCAGCTCGGCCGTGACCGTCGCCGTCTCGCCCACATTCAGCTCCGAAGCTGTGGCGGACACTTGGAGGGATGTCTGGTCTTGGGCGTCCCCGTCTCCCCCATCGTCGCCCGAGGGGGTCGACGCACATCCCAGGGCCAGACCCAACAGGCCCAGCAGAGCCGCTCCAGTCAGTACTCGGTGCCAGTTCATCGCAAGGCTCCTCCTCGGTCGGTGCCAGCGGTCAGTCGTCCAGTTCGAACACGGCCACCCGGTCGAGCAGAAGGGCCGCCTCCCCCGGCCATTGGGCCCGCGTCTCCATCAAGTTGGGCGAGCCCGGCCAGTCGATCTCCGTGACGATCCACGTCCACCGGTCGGCGTCCAGCTCTCCCGCCCGTACGGCCCTGCTCCCGAGGCCTTCGTTGAGGCCGTCGTACCCCCCTTGGTTGATGTCGACGGTGAGCACTACCTGGTCATCGGAGCTGGCGTCTTCGATCAGGCGAACCCGGTACGCGACGGCGTACCGCCCCGGTGGTAGCTCGACGTACGGCCCGAAGAGGATGTGCCCGGTATCGCCGCCCGCATCGGGCGATCTCCAGGCGCTGCCGCCGAGGGCGTCGTCGTGCTCGACGGCCTCGCCCGCGTGATGCTGGAGGCTGGTGGCAGCCCATTGGTGGGCGAACCGGGCCGAGGTAGCGGCTCCCTCGTACGGCACCGGGGCCACTGTCGCCGGGTAGTCGTCCGACCGTCCGGCTGCGGTGATGGTGACGGCCCCCTCCGCCTCCTCCGCGCCCGCGGGAATGGTGAGCTCGAGCCCCGGGACCTCCCGGGCCTCGGTCGGCGGAACAGCCACGGTGACCTCGCTCGGCTCGCCGATGCCGGTCCACGAAACAGTGGCCTCCACCTCCGACGGCGAGGGGTTCACCAGGTCGAGGGGCACTCGGGTCGGCAGCCCCTCCAGAGCGCCGAGCCGTAGCCTGCCGTTGAGCCCATCGGTCGAGAGCAGCACCCTTCCATCGGCCCACGCACGGAAGCCTGCCACGGCGGTATCGAGCCGCATGACCTCGAAGCGCTCGGGATCGAGGGCCTCGGCCACCTCGCGATGTACCATCACGTGGCGGTCGTAGCTGTGCAGGTCGGCGTAGACCAGGATGATGAAGGGCGCGTAATGGGCGGCGGCGATCTCCTCGATCCGGTCCACCAGCCAGCGGACCGCCTCAGCTCGCAGGTCATCCTGGGCGAAGGCCTTGTAGTACTGCGTCTCCTCCGGCGTCGCGCGGTGCTGCCAGTACATGAGCCCGTGGTCGATGACCGGCAGCGGCGGCGACGGCATGGTCATCCTGGCCTGGCCACCGTTGGCAGATAGCGACAGCGGCTGTGCGGCTCGGCCGTAGCGAACCCGAGCGTCCTCGGTCCGCGCGCCCCATAGGTCGATGCAGTCCACATCGGCCAGCTCGCAGTACCGGGCCGTCATCTCCGCGAACTCCTCCACGTTGGGCATGAAGTCGGGATAGCAGTACCCCGCCCCCGAGCAGCCGGCGAAGAAGCAGTCCTGGTCTGTGGCTGTGTCGTAGTAGTAGTCCAGCATGGCCGGGAACCGCTCGGCCATGAGTGGGTTGATGCCCCAGTTGAAGGGGATGGTGCCGCGGTCGGGGTCCATCCAGCTCCCGTAGAAGAAGGGCAGAGGACCCTTCATGGTATCGCCCTCGCTGAGCATGAACACGACTTGGTACTTGCCCGGATCGATCGCCGCGCGACCGTCCTCCGGGGTGCCCTTCTGGCGAAACTCGCCGCCCTGGTAGGGCACATTGGTATGGAAGCTCCAGTTGTGGCCGTGGTGGAAGGAGTAATGGCCATGCTCGGAGATGAGCTTGCACCACGTATCCTCGGGCTCGCCGTATCCGTTGATCTCCGCGGGGGTCTCCAGGGCCTCCAGGATTCGCCCGTACATCTCGGCATGCTCGGCGCTGCCCCCCACCAGGGCTCCGCCGTAGGACGGGACCTCCTTTGCCGAGACGGCGAGGTTGAACACGAAGCCCCGGTTCATGGCCTGCCAGTCGAACCCCGTCATGTTGCAGAGGCCAGCCACGATGTCGTCACAGGTGCCATCTACGGCGTGGGCCAGCTGGCGGTTGCAGCGGGGCATCAACTCCTCCAGCGCCCATTCATATGCATCCAGAGTGCCATCGAACTGGCCACGCAGGTCGTGCACCACTTCCAGGCCCGAGCCGGCGGCCATGTCGGGATCGGCAACGGGCAGTAGGTCCTCGATGCCGGCCAGGGTGACGGCAACGTACCGGCAGCCGTCGATCTCCGCGTCGTAGACGACTAGCCCCCCAGGCACATCGGCATAGCGCTCGATCAGCTCGGGAAGTGACCGGACCACCTCGGGCTCGGGCATGCCGTACCTCTCGCGGTAGATCTCGACCCACGGGTCCTCGGGACTGCCGATGAAGAGCACGGCGCCCTGCCGGTTCACAAGGCCCTGGAGCACCTCGGCGGTCGTTCGCTCCTCCCACGTCATGGAGGGCGGGTCGAAGACGACGACGGGATCGCCGTACTGAGACACGGCGGCGGTAGCGGTAAGCAGGAATGTCGCGATCATGGGGCTTGCTCCTCACTAAGGTTCGACTCTCCGGGCCATTCGAGCCGGCATGTATGGCAGACCTGCACGGAACCTCAGAGCCTTACGTCCAGTCCCTCGGGCAGCTCGCCGTCCACATCGGCCGTCACCTCACCGTCCTCCAGCCGGTACTCCACCCACGGGATCTCCTCGGCCTCCCAATCGGCCAGGGGCAGGAGGGGCATTCGGCACGGGACCCGTGGCGGCCTGAGGCTCATGACGCCATCGACCCGGTCCAAGCTCATGCCGAGCCCTGCCAGGAACATGCCGATGGATGTGATCCCCCGGGGGTAGTAGCAGAGGTTGTTGGCCACATAGGTGTCGATGAAGCACTTGCCCTCGGGCCGGGTGTTCTCCTGGAGCAGGAAGGCCCAGTAGCGGTCGACCATGTCCAGCAGATCCACGCCCATGTAGGCCCCGATGAAGTCCCGCCAGAGGTTCTGGCTGATCCAGATGTTCGACTGGTCGGCGCTGGAATGGGTGCAGCCGTACTCGATGAGGGCCTCGCGCACACCGCCCTCCAGGTCCTCCAGCATCCGGTCCATACTCACGGGCGGGGTGTGACCCACGAGTAGGGGGTACAACATGCCATTGGAGGCGTAGATGCTGTACGCGTCCCAGCCCGCCAGCTCGCCGGGCGGCAGGCTGCTCTTGTCCCAGATGTCCTGAAGCCCTTCGGGCGACTTATCGAGGCAGACGGCGTAGTGATCGCCGAGCCACGCGTCCCGGTCCAGGGTCTCCCGGATCAGGTCGGCTCGCTGGCGGCAGAGGGCCCCCAGGTCGCCGTCCCCCACGTGATCGGCCATGACGGCGGCCACGTCGAAGGCGCAGAGGCACTTCACTCCCAGGTAGGTCTGCTCCCTGGAATACTGCACGGCCGCCGAGGCGTCGTCGATGGTGTTGGCGGTGCCCTCATTGGCGAAGCCGTTGCCGTTGGTGTCGGCATCGACCAGGTACTGGACCAGCCGCTTGCACATCCCGGCATGTCGCTTCACCGGACCATCGTCGCCGGTCCATCGCCAGTAGGCATGGAGCATCAGGAGGAAGTTGGCGTTCTCCTCCACCTCCATCTCGTGGGGGTAGCTCTGGCCGTTGACCTTCACGCCGCCGCCCATGTCGTGGGAGAGGAAGTGGCCCACCTCGCTGGTCTTCTCGTGGCGCTCCCACTGCCGGAAGGTGATGTCCAGCAGCTCGGGCCACAGAGCGTAGTAAAGCAGCCCCAGGTTGTACTCCACATCGATGGTGCTGTTGAACAGGCACACGCCCTCCCAGACCGAGAACCAGTCGCTGCCATCGTCGTGGAGGGTCCACCAGGTGTTCGAGAGGTAGCTCTGGAGGGTGTAGGCGATGAAGTCCTGCTGGGTCTTGCCCAGCGACGAGTCGAGGATCAGCGAGTCGAAGAGCGCCGTGCGTCGACGAATGTCCGTCTCCTTGGCCCGGGCGTAGGTGCACACAGCCGCGGCGTCGCGGAACCACTCGGTGTACTTGAAGCGAGTGGGCTGGCCCTGGTCCGCCAGCACGGGCTCCTTCACGTGGGCCGCCCATATGAAGGAGGCGTAGAAGTCATCGGCATCGAGATCGAAGGAGGCTGCGACCCGGTCGCCCGATGGCATGAACTCCCCGCGGAGGATCTCGGCGCGCTCCACGGCCTCCACGCTCTCGCCGCGCTCGTCATCCGGGAGCACATCGAGGGTGGGGTCGATGCCCTGGTTGTTCTCCTTCAGGGGAAGCTGCCCGGTCCAGAAGGCCGCCGTCTCGTCCATGCCCATGGCCATGGAGGGCCGCCGCAGGCCCACGAAGACCTCGCCCTTGCGAGAGACGCTGCCATCGACCCGGTGCCAGTGGACCATGTCCTTGATGGGCTCGACCCGGATGTCCACATAGAAGAAGGGGGCCGTGGAGAGCTTGGCGTCCTGGGGGTAGAAGGGCGAGGTGAAGGTCACCTCCAGGAGGCAGCCCAGCTCCACCGAACGGGCCTTGAAACGGATGCTGCTGGGCGTCAGCTCCTGCTCCATGTACTCGAAGACCTGACCCTCGGAGGTGAAGGGCAGCACCCGGGTCTCGCCGGTGCTCAGCCTCACGCCGATGATGAGGTCGGCGGTGAAGTCGAGGAACCGGCCGAGGGCGGAGACTCGGATGTCCCGTCGCTGGGGCCGGAAGTTGATTGAGAAGCGCGATCCGAGGGGCGCGAGGATGGACTCGGTGAGGATCATGGCGTGGCCTCCTGTTGGTAGGTGAGACGCCAAGTTTCCCTCGCGAGGGGCGGAGACCTTGCGGCGATGGCCAGGAAGCCCCCAGCGCCTACCTCAACATCAGCCTCGGGCCATTGAACTCCACCACGGCCTCGGCGGCTTGGCCCAGAGGTACGTCTCCCAGGGTAACGTCCGCCGTGATGATCCGGCGGCGCACCGGTTTGATGACTTCGGGCGGCGTGACCCGGAAGAAGGTCCTGGCGGCCTCGCCGGCGGGAACGTCCAGGGTCTGCATCAGAGGCAGGCATGTCCACTCATCGGGCAGGCTCAGCCGAACCACGGCCTCCTGGCTCTCGGCGGCGTAGCTGCGGACCTCCACCTCGGCCCGGAACGTCTTCCCCGCCTCCGCGGCGATGGTGTACGGCACGATCCGCACTCGGAAGGGATCCACACCGGGCCCGAGCTGGTCGCGCCCGAGCAGCTCCTCGAACTGACCTAGCAGCCGCTCGGTGCGGGCCTCGAAGGAGTCGATCCAGTCGTCATCGGGCGCGACGGGCGGTCCGTGGCCGGGGCAGATGAGATCGATCTTGGGGAGCTGCCGCAGCACCCCCACGCAGCGACGGTGGCTATCGGGACGGAAGGCGTTGCGGAAGATGATGGGCGACGTCCACTCAGCCCCTTCCTTGAACACACTGTCCCCGGTGAAGAGCACGCTCTTCCCGTCGACCTCGATCAGGATCAGGCAGTGGTACTCGGTCTGGCCCGGGTAGTGCCACGTGCGGATGGTGTACTCGCGCCACTGGTGAGCCTCGCCATCCCTGAAGGAGCGGCCAACGGGCACTCCGTTGGGGTAGAGGCACATCACGCTGAACCGCTCCGGATGCTCGATGATCTCTGTGAGGGACTCGTGACACCAGACGACGGTATCCTCATGCTCCACCAAGTACGGGAAGCCGCACACATGGTCGTCGTGGTAGTGGGTCGGTATGACGGCGTCGATGTTCGTCAGGCCGTACCGCTCGCGGATGTCGGGTATGGAGTGGAGGGTGAACCGCTGGACCTCCCGCGGCTCGCCCCACGCCTGACCCACGCCGAAGTGGAACCAGTTCGGCGACCCGTAATCTATGAACAGCCCCGCGCCGGATTCCGACAGCAGGGAGTAGAAGGTGCAGCAGGCGTCGGGCACCTGGATCAGGTGGGGCGTGACCTCGACGGCGCGGAAGCGGCCCGGCATCTCGGGGCATTGGTGGATGGACTTGGTGGTCCTCTCGATCCGCTCCAGAGCCAGCTCGAGCTGGGGCACGGCGTCATCGAAAGGCTCGCCATGGGCGGGGCAGACCAGGTCGGGATCCTCGCGGATCAGGTTGCGGAGGGAGAGGTGCATCTGCATCAGGCCCTCCCAGCCGCCGTAGGAGTACTCGGTGTCGTGGAGGGTCTGGAGCCGGCCGCCGTCCCGCACCAGCCCGCCCACGAAGGCCACGCGCCTGCCGTCGATCTCGCAGAGGAATGTCTGGGAGCCCCAGGTGTGGCCGGGTGTGGCCAGTATGCGGATCTCGTATTCGCGCCAGTCGAAGGTGGAGTAATCCTCCAGGCTTCCCGCCACCGGCACGCCTTCGGCCAGGCTGTTGTAGGTCGAGCGGTCGTTGTAGGAGTCGTACACCCGGCGCGTGAGCCAGTACAGCTCGGGCTCCTCGATGAGGTGGCGCTCATGCTCGGGCACCCAGATCGGCACACCCATCTTCGCCAGGGCGGCCGCGCCCTGGCAGACGTCCCGGTGGTGGTGGGTGATGAGGCATGCATCGTACTGCTGGACCGATAGGGCCTCTCGCAAGCGCGCCGGGGCCCCGGCACCGCAGTCGGTGAGCAGGCCCCGCGTGCCCGATGCCAGGCAGTAGCTGTTTGAGATGTCGGCTACACGCAGCAGGTGGGTCGAGATCTCCTCGACTCTCGGCTGGCCGGTGGCTTCGTCAGGTGTCATTGCTCCCCGTCCTTCCAGGCGCATTACTCCACGTCCACGATCTCCAGCTCTATCCAGTCCACGGGATGCAGGTTCACGTTCGACACGTGAGGCTGATGGAGCACGTAGGCCTTCTCGTGATGCAGCGGCACCCACGGGTAGTCGGCCATAGCCAGCTCCTCGGCCTGGCGGTACAGCTCCGTCCGGCGCTCGGGGTTCGCCTCGCTCCTCGCCTCGTCGAGCAAGGCATCCACCGCGGGGTTGCTGTACCGGGCGTAGTTGTTCGAAGCCTCGGGCCGGATGTGCTTGGAGTGGAGGAGCACCTCCAGGAAGTTGCTCGGGTCGGCGTAGTCCTGATACCACTCACCCATGGCGAAGGGGTAGCGGCCCGCGATGCCCGCCTCGTCGGCGAAGACGTCGCGCTCCCGAGGTATGAGGTTGATCCTGATGCCCACCTCGGCGAGGTCGGACTGGATGGCCTCGGCGAGCTTCTGGCGCAGCTCCTGCTGGTAGTAGTAGAAGTCGCTCTCGAAGCCATTGGGGAAGCCCGCGTCGGCGAGCAGGCTCTTCGACAGCTCGGGGTCGTGGCGCGGGCCCTCCAGGTCGGGATTGTGCTGGGGGAGGGTCGGCGGCAGCACGCCGGTGGCCAGATCGGCCCGGCCGTTCATGAGCTTGATGAGCCGCTCCCGATCCACGGCGTGCCACACGGCCTGGCGCACCCGGATGTCGTCGAAGGGCGGCATCTCCACATTCATGAAGATGTACCGAATGGCACCCTGGGACATCTCCACCCAGCAACCCTCGTAGGCGGGGTCGTTCCGCAGGCGGTTGAACTCGCCGGGCGGGATGTCCTGCAGGATGTCCACCTCGCCCGCCTCGAACCGCTGCACGATCTGGGGCGCGCCCTGGCCCATGATGAACCGGACCTCGTCCACTGTGGGCTGCTCGCCCCAGCCGTAGTGCTCGTTCCGATCGAGGACGATC
>WJIW01000621.1 GCA_014730065.1 Armatimonadia bacterium
ACCAGGTAGCCCCTGGCTGGACGATTACCGAGGACCGGCCGTCGAAGGGTGATGAGGGCGAGGCTCGCTACATCGAGTCCGTCCCGCTGAAGCGCCGCGGCACAGGCGAGGAGACGGCGAACGCAGTGGCGTTCTTGGCTTCCGATCTGGCGAGTTTCGTGAGCGGAGTGTACTTGCCGGTCTGTGGAGGGAACGTGATGCCGGGTATCTGAGGCCCGAAAGAAGAGTCATTACTACGATGCTGGCGAGGGGTTATGGATCGGCGGCATGTTCTGGGACGGCAGGACCACGGGCGAGGCGGAGGGACTCAACGACCCCGTTGCCGAACAGGCCATGGGGCCCTTCCTTAATCCCATGGAGCAGAACGTCCCGCAGATGAAGCTGGTCGTCAGCCGGGTTGCCAAGTCGGACTACGCTCACCTCTTCGAAGAGGCCGGGTTCCCGGCACCCGCCTTCAAACGCAAAGACGAGGTCAAGACGACCTACATCAACATCGCCATCGCGATCTCGGCCTACGAGCACTCGGAAGAGGTCAACCCCTTCAGCTCCAAGTACGATGCCTACTTGGCTGGCCATGTGGAGCTGAGCGACCAAGAGGCCTGGGGCCTCGAGTTGTTCGAAGGCAAGGCCATGTGCTCGGCCTGCCACATCAGCGAGCCCGGCCCGAACGGAGAGCCGCCGCTCTTCACCGACTTCACCTACGACAACCTGGGCACGCCCCGGAATCCCGACAACCCGTTCTACTCCGCTCCGCCTTCGGTCAACCCCGATGGCGCCATGTGGGTGGACCTGGGCCTGGGCGCGTTCCTGGACGATCCCGGTGAGTATGGCAAGGTGAAAGTCCCCACGCTCCGCAATGTGGACAAGCGGCCCTACCCCGGCTTCGTGAAGGCCTACATGCACAATGGCGTCTTCAAGAGCCTGGAAGAAGTCGTCAGCTTCTACAACACCCGCGACGTCGATGGCGCCGGTTGGCCCGAGGCCGAGGCGCCCGTGAACGTCAACAAAGACGAGCTCGGCGACCTCGGCCTGAACGCCGAGGAGGAGGCCGCTCTCGTCGCGTTCATGAAGACCCTCTCGGACGGCTACACCGGCTGAGCACGGCTCGTACCCTCGCGCACCTCGCCGACGGCAGACCTCCGCGCCCCCGGGCCCAGCCCGGGGGCGTCTTGCTTCGGGCCAGGTGGGTGGGGGTCTTTGGCAGAAGGCCTCCCCTTCGATGAGACCCGAGCGGGAGGCGCCTCGTGGACATCTTCCTACAGGTTCTCGGTATGCTGTGCCTCGCGGTCATCGCCCTGGTGGTGCTGGCCTTCGTGGCCCTGAGGATCTTCGCATGGCGGCTCAGGAAGCGGCTGGGAGCGTACAGCGACATCATGGCCTCGGTGCCCACCCGATTGCATCTCGCCGCCGCGCCGGAGCCCGAGTGGTACCACGCCGACGATGTGGCCGCGGCCTCGGGCGCGCTGGCGTCGCTGGGCTTCCGGGACGCCGGCTGCTTCGTGCCCGACGAGATGCCGTCCCTGACCCTCCGCGGGTTCCACCGCCCCGACGACTCGGCCTATGCGGCCATCTACGACATGCACGGGGTGGGGACATGGGTGGATATGGTGATCCGGTACCAGGACGGATCCAGCCTCACGGTGACCAATGCCCCCGAGGGCGAGGACATCGACTCGCCCCCAGAGGCGGAGAAGGTCTGGCTGCGTGGGGCGACCACCGAAGCCGTGGAGGCCAAGCTTCGGGAGCTGGCCGAGGATACGCCGCGTACGCCCGTGTCCTCCGACGCCTTCGTCACCGACTTCGAGCGGGCGTACGCCCAGGAGATGGACTGGCGGAACCTACGCGGCGGGACAACCGAGGAGGAGGTCCGCCGAACGGCCCTTGCCAGCGGCGAGCGGCTTTCCGAGGCGACCCTGGACGAGATGGTCGATACGTACTCCCAGGCCGCTGTGGACGGGCTCTCCGAGGCCGCCCTCGAGACCTTCCTGCGTGACGCGACCTTCACGGGCGCCGAGTGGGAGAGGATCGACGGCCGGTTCACCGTGATTCATGACCGTATGCCCATGGAGCAGGTGCGTCAGGCGGCGGAAGCGTGGCTCCCTGTCTTCCGGTGGGAGGACGACGAGATACCCTGGCCCGAGCTGCCCGACGACCTTCAGGGCCATCCCCGGGCCGCCTTCGCCTTCTACGTCCAGCACTTCGAGGATGCCGCGGACCTAGAGCACTTGGGGGAGGTCTCCGCGCCACTCCCCGCCGACATCTACGTGGAGCCCGAGTGGGAAGGGATTGGTCGATGATGCCTGAGGAGACCATGACGTCGAGGGAGCGGGTGTTGGCAGCCATCAACCACCGCGAGGCGGACCGGGTGCCCATCGACCTCGGGGGGTTCCAGACGGGGATCCACCGCGACGCCTACGCCGATCTGGTCGCCCACTTGGGGCTCTCCGAGCCCCTCGAGATTCGCGATCCCGTGCAGCAGCTCGCCGCCCCGTCCGAGGAGGTGCTGCGCCGGTTTCACGTAGACACGCGGTACGTGTTCGCCGGCGCGGCCTCAGGCTACGAAGGCGCCATCGAGCAGAACGAGCGAGACGGGCGACTGTGGCATGACCTGGAGGACGAGTTCGGGGTCGTCTGGTCCATGCCCGATGGCGGCAAGTACATGGATATCTCGCGCCACCCCCTGGCCGAGGCGACCATCGCCGATCTGGAGCATCATCCCTGGCCCGACGGCTCTGACCCCGCTCGCTTCCAGGGGCTGAGACTCCGGGCCAGCGAGGCCGGGCTCGGGGGACAGTACGCCGTGTGCACCGGGATCGGCGGAGTGATCTACGAGTACGGCTGGTACCTGCGGGGCCTGGAGCGATGGCTGGTGGACCTGGTGGAGAACCCGGACTTCTGCGCCGCCGTCCTCGACCGGATGCTCGCGTACTGGACCGACTTCTACACCGGGTTCCTCGGTGCCGCGGGCAATGCCATCGATGTGGTCATGATCGGCGATGACCTGGCGGGCCAGTACGGCCCCCTCTTCTCGCCCCGGATCTACCGAGAGATCGTGCAGCCGCGTCACGCGAGCCTGGTGCGTCACATCAGGGGCCTCACCGATGCCAAGGTCTGGTACCACACCTGCGGCGATTGCGTGGAGTACATCGACGATCTGATCGACAACGGAGTGGACATCCTGAACCCCGTGCAGATCAGCACCGAGGGCATGGTGCCCGCGGAGCTCAAGAAGCGCTTCGGGCATCGCATCGTCTTCTGGGGCGGCGGGATCGATAGCCAGCACGTGCTACCCTTCGCCGACCCCGGCAAAGTGCGCGCGCAGGTCAAGGCCAACGTGGAGGCCTTCAAGCCGGGCGGCGGGTACGTCTTCAACAATGTCCACAACATCCAGGCGGGCGTGCCGGCGGAGAACATCGTGGCGCTCCACGAGGCGGCTTACGAGGCGGGGTTCTATGAGTGACACCGAAGCGGCTGCGGCCCGGCCCAATGTCATCGTGATCCTAACGGACGACCAGGGATACTGGGCGCTGGGCGCGGCCGGCAATGACGAGATCCGCACCCCCAATCTGGACCGGCTGGCGGCGGAGGGTCTTCGGTTCGAGCGGCTGTTCTGCGTCTCACCCGTGTGCTCGGCCGCCAGGGCATCGCTGCTGACGGGCACCATCCCATCGCGGCATGGGGTCCATGACTGGATTCGACACGGGAACTCGGTGGGTGAGCAGCCCGAGGGTCGGCTGATTCCCTACCTGGAAGGTCAGGTGGCGTACACCGATCTGCTCGCCGCCGCCGGGTACGACTGCGGACTGGTGGGCAAGTGGCATCTGGGCGACAGCCACCATGCCCAGTGTAGCCTGGAGTTCCCCTACGTGCACGCTCGTGGTGGAGGGCCTTACTACGGCGCGCCCATCATCACCGGGCCGGATAGCGAGGGCACGGAGCCGCGCTACATCACCGATGCCATCACCGACGCGGGCCTGGAGTACATCGACGACCACGCGGGCTCCGTGAGCCCCTTCTACCTTAGCGTGCACTACACGGCGCCCCATAGCCCGTGGGATCGGGGTCAGCACCCGGCGGAGTTGTTCTCCGAGTACTACGAAGGCTGTGACTTCGAATCGGTGCCCCATGAGCCCAAGGCCCCTTCGGCCCTCCCCTGGACCAGGTTCTTCGACAGCCCCGAAGACCGGCGCGAGATGCTCAGTGGATACTACGCCGCCGTGACGGCTATGGACGCCGGTGTGGGCAGGATGCTCGATCGCCTGGAGGCCCTAGGGATTCGTCAGCGGACGCTGATTCTGTTCACCTCGGACAATGGCATGAACATGGGTCATCACGGCATCTGCGGCAAGGGCAATGGCACATGGCCCCTCAACATGTTCGAGACCTCGGTGCGCGTGCCCGCCCTCATCAGCCAGCCCGGCAGCGTGCCGGCGGGCGTGGTGGAGCCCGGCCTCTGGAGCCACTACGACGTGCTGCCCACCCTGGTCGAGCATCTGGGTCTTCCCGAGCCCGATGTGCCGGGTCTGGCTGGCCGGAGCTTCGCGCCTCTGCTCCGGGGCGAGCGGCCCGACGAGTCCGAGCAGGTCGTGGTGTTCGACGAGTACGGCGGCACGCGCATGATCCGCACCCACCAGCACAAGCTGGTCCACCGGTACCCCGACGGGCCCGACGAGCTGTACGATCTGGACCGCGACCCCGAGGAGCGGCGCAACCTGCTGGGTGAGCCCGGCCTAACACACATCCGTGAGGAGCTGCTCAACCGGCTCGATCATTGGTTCGAGCGTCACGCCGACCCGGCCATGGATGGTGCGGCCTTGCCCGTCACGGGCCGCGGACAGCTCGACCGGGTGGGCGCCGAGGATGCCTTCGCGAAGGAGTGGGGGATCTAGCAGGCATGACGTCGCGAAGTGCGTGCCTTCGAGTGTGTCTTGTGCTGGCGGTGCTCATGTCCGCCCGCGCGGCCGCCGTCGAGGCCGAGGCGACGGTCGCTCCCTTCCCCTTCGACACGCTTCGGTACAAGGCCGACCAAGTCTCGGTCATGGCCGCGTACTGCGACTCCGTACGTCAGTGGGTGCAGGTCCTCGATGAGCGAGCCCGGCCCGTCCCCGGGCGGCAGGGCCAGGTCTACTACGGCCGAGGCGGGACTCGGGAGGATGACGTTCGGCCCATCACCTATGCGGCCTTGGTCCACGCTTTTCTGGCGACCGTGCCCGAGTCGATGCCGACCCAGCGCGGGCGTTGGCGGCAGTCCGCCATCGGCGCCCTGAGATACCTCGCGGATGCCCACGTGACGGGAGATGGCGAGTGCGTCGATGGGGGCGAGTGGGGCGATGCGTGGCAGTCGGCCATGTGGACCCGGTCGGCGGGCCTGGCGGGATGGATGCTCTGGAGCGACCTGGATCCCGCCCTGCGCCGAGGCGTGGCGCGGATGGTCGAGCATGAGGCCAACCGGTTCCTCGACTTGGAGCCCAAGAGCAGGGAGTTCGGGGATACGGGCGCCGAGGAGAACGCGTGGAATGCGCAGATCCTGAGCCTGGCCGCGCAGATGATGCCGACACACCCGCGGGCGGGGCGATGGGACCAAGCGGCGAAGCTCTGGATGTACAACTCGCTGTCGGTGCAGGCCGACCACGAGGACGACACCGTCGGCGACGACGGTCGCCCCATCTCCGACTGGGTCACCACCGTCAACGCTCATCCCGATCATACCGTGGAGAACCATGGCCTGGTGCACGTTGGCTATCTCAAGACGAGCCTGGCGCTGCTGCTGGAGGGCGCGCTGCCGTACGTGCTCGCCGGTGAGCCGGTGCCCGGCGCGAGCCTGCATCATGCGGAGGAGTCCTTCGAGCTGCTGCTGAGCTGCATGGCTTGGGACGCCTCCCCCGTCTTTTTCGGTGGCAATGACTGGAAGTCGTACCACAGCCAGAACACCGATGTGATCGTCTACGCCCTGATGTCCCTCCTGGCTGGCGACCGGCGTGCGGCGCGGCTCGAGACCACCGCGCTGAAGTACCTCCGCCGGATCCAGCGAAACGAAGGTGGCTTCTACAATGTGCGCCGAGACATCGAGTTCGGCGGGCTCTGCGCCACCCGGCTCATCGCGTGCTACCTAGCCCATGCCGCCATCGGACAGGGGGCTCCGCCAGCGAGTGAGGCCGAACTGGAGGCGGCCTGCACCGGCGTGACCCATCTGGAGTACGGTCGCGCCATTCTCCACCGCACGCCCACCAAGTTCGCTTCCTTCACGTGGGGTCCGAAGGACATGGCGCTCGCTCTTCCCGAGAACGGGAACTGGGTCATCTGGCCCCATTTCCAGTCATATCTTGGCGCCTTCGACCCGCCCGAGGGGGTTGACGCGACAGGGCCGGAGCATGAGCTGCTTGCGTATCCCGTCAGCGACGGCTTCATCGCCATGGGACGGATCCTCCACCACGGTGGCACCATCACCCAGGACGTGGCCTTCGCCTCTCCGGCCGCCGATGTGACCATCTACGTGGAGCGCGTCGCGGCCCCGGATGGCTATTCCGCCGAGTCGAGGCTGGGCGCTCCCATCGGCCTCGAGTACCCCCTCGGCGCGAACAGCCGCCTACTGGTAGGCGAGTTCGGCCGGCGGCGGGTGGTCGGGGTGGAGGAGGGCGATCCACGCACCACATCCCTGCCATCGAGCTGGCTCACCATCGATGACCGAGTCGGCTATGTGGTGCTCCGCGAGGCCGACCGGCTCAACGTGATGCGCCACCGTGATGAGGTGCGCGGCGAGGGCCGGGTCCCGAAGCTCCAGGAGTGGATCAGCCTGATCGGCGATCCCCAAGGCTTGGCCCTGGGACCGGATCCCGAGTGGGCCTGCGTGATCACGCTGCTGGGCGAGCGCGCCCGTGCCGCGGAGCAGGTTGCGGGATCGGCCTCTCTGCGAGTTCAAGGTGCCCGCGCCGAGGTGGCCGGGCCGGGGTTCCGGGTACAGGTCGACTTCGAGCGCGGGCGTTGCGTCTACCGCGAAGATCCCCATTAACACTTCATCCCCTGAGGGCGACATGCACGGTGACGGCCGGAATCCGAGGTGATGCGCGTGGCCACCACCGATGCGAGCCTGGTCCAGGACACGCTCCAGGGCGATCCGAAGGCCTTCGAGCGGCTCATCGAGCGCCACGAAGGCACGCTGCTTGCCACCGCGGCGCACCTCATGGGCGATGCGGAGGCGGGCAGGGACCTGGCGCAGGATGCCCTCATCAGCGCCTACCAGAACCTGCGCACATTGCGCGACCCCAGCCGATTTGGCGCCTGGCTCTTCGGGATCCTTCGGAACAAATGCCGACGCCAGATGCGCAAGGGACGCCGCGCGCCCGTATCCGCTGAGGTGGTCGAGGCTCCCCACACCGACCCCGATGTGGTGGAGCGGAGGGCCCTTCTGGACGCCCTCGACCGGCTGCCGCTGGATCAGAAGGACATCCTCTCGGCACGGTACCTCCATGAGCTGAGCTACGACGAGATCGCGGCCCTGATGGACAGCACCCCCGGGAGCATCCGGGTGCGGTGCCTGAAGGCGCGGCGAGCTCTGCGCCGGATCCTCACAGAGGAGGAGGCGATGGACGATGACGAGTGACGGCCTGACCCCTGAGCAGATCGCTTTGCTGGAAGACTACCTGGATGGCCGGTGCGATGCCGAGGGCGAAACCGAGGCCGAGGAGCTGGTGCGGACCACGCCCGCGGCGGGCGACTGGCTGGACCAGGCAGCCGCCGACATCTGTGCCTACCGAGACGTGATGACGCGGCGCGTGGAGAGCGTCTCGGTCGCGGAGCGGGTCATGGAGCGAGTCCGGATCCGACCCCGACTCAAGCGCGAGGGCGGCAGCAGCCCGTGGCTGACCATCGGCTTGAGCGCCGCCGTGTGCGGCGTGCTTGTGGTGATCCTGTTCCCGGTCTTCGGCAAGGACCGTCACAAGGCGCGACAGACGAGCTGCCTCTCAAACCTACGCATGGTTGCTCAGGTCGTGTTGAGCTACGAGGAGCGCACCGGCTCGCTCCCACACCACCAGCGGTGGCCGGATCAGATCCGTCCGTACCACAGGAATGACCAGCTTCTCCACTGCCCCAGCGATGCGGGAAGCGAGGGGATCTCCTATGCCATGAACCCGGCCCTGAGCGAGCGGAGCCTGGGTCGCGTCGCCAACCCCGCAGAGGCGATCCTCCTGTACGAGGTCGACGGAAGGGGTCAGCCTGCCTTCCGGCACGGCGACGGGATGCACGTCGCCTTCGCCGACGGGCATGTGAAGTGGGTCGATGAGCTGCCGGCGGGTCTGGCGCGGTCTTCCGGAGTACCCGGAGCGAGCGCGGATGCGGAGGCCGAGATCGCGTACGATGCCACGATGGAAGTATGGGTCGAGGATCTGGGCGAGGCCCTCCCCGCCGCCGAGGCCGCGGCCATGCAGCGGGACGGGCTGATCCTGGTCTCGCGGCTCGACCGGACCACGCGACCGCCCCTCGGGGAGCTGGTCTGCCGGGTTCCCGCCGACCAGCGGACGGAGGCCATGGCGGAGTTCTCTCAGCTCGGCTGGCTGGCGAATCGCCGGCTGGAGGGCGAGGACGTTACGCTGCAGACCCGCCAGGCGGAGCGCCGACTGGAGAGGATTCGCCAGGAAGCCGGTGGCTCCGAGTCTTCCGCCGCGCCCTCGCCCGCCGGCCCCGACGTCGCCAGCGAGGACCGGGCCGTGGACACCCTTAGCGAGCTCGCCAGCCGCACGCAGATGACCACGATCAGCCTGCGCCTCCCCGAAGGTGACCCAACGGACGAGGGCAGCTTGGCGAGCTCGCTTGCGTCCGCCGCGGCGGCCTCCAAGACGGGACTCGTGGCGGGCTTGACGGTGGCCGTGTGGCTCCTGAGCTTCATATGGCTCTGGGGCCCGCCGCTGGGAGTCTGGATCTGGCACCGCCGCCGGCGACTGCTGGATGTGCCGGCTGACTTCGGGAGGGGAGAGGGCTGATGCGGCTCAAGCCGGCCGTGTGGAGTGTGGTCCTGGGCGCGATGGCAGGCGTGATCATCGGCGCGGTCGCCGGGTGGGCCGTGGACCGTCCCAGCGTACACGTGCGGGCATACGCCGAGCCCATCTACGAGGGGCAGGTCCGAGGAGAGCCCATCGATGATGTGCTGTTCCTCCCCCCATGGGAGCGGATCGACGAGGTGGCCGGTGGGCCGGGGGGGGAGTGACGGGATGGCCTCCGCAGCTTCAGATCGCCGGGCCTCGCGCCTGTGGTACGCGCTGACTGCCATCCTGGGCGCACTGATCTCTGGTCTGGTGGTCTTTCCCGTGGCCGCCGCCCGGCGCGATCCACCCGTTACCGACCGCCAGGAGTATAGGCTAACCATTGCCCCGGCGATCAACGACCCGAGCGACGTAGACCAACGCCTGTACCTGTGGGTCGGCTGGGGTGAGCCATCTCGATCGGACGCCAGCGTGATGGAGCTGCCCGTGGCAGCGGGGGAGGCGCCGAGTAGGATCGACTGTGTTCTAAGCCTCGTCGAAGTGGGTGGGCGACCCGGAGGGCCATCATGCCTCGGAGACGTTCGCGTGGCCATCCTCGATGGCGACCGGGTCGTCGCCGGACCTCGCGACATCTCGGAGATGGGTGACGAGGCGGCGATGATCCTCGGGCATTAGGTCGGCCCCTACCTCACCGTGAACAGCACCTGATCGGGCTCGTACTGATACGGCCGCTCCGACACGCCTCCGTCGTCCACCCCGTCCGGGCCCACGGAGTACAGTAGGTACCGCTCCCCGTCCCGCCTGTACACCAACGCCTCCCCCGTCCAGGGGTCGACGGGGATGTCGGGGACGAACCCCGGTGCGAGCTGGTCGAGGGTCTCCGGGTAGGCGCCCTCGCTGATCCGGTAGGCCTCGATGGCCGCGATCAGCTCCACGCCGACGAGCTGCGTTTCGAAGGCGGCATGCCGCTCCTGGGTGCGCTCCGAGTATGGAACGTAGGCGGCGATCGCGCGGATGATGGTGGGTACGTCATCGTCGAGGTCAGCGTGGACCCATGACTCCCGCTCGTAGTAGGGGCGGCGGAGCTGAGCCATCAACTCTGGCATCCGCGCCTTCAGCCATCGCTTGGCCTCGGCGATAGCGTCGGGCGTCAGCGAGCCCGAGGTAAGGCGCGGGTCATCCTCGTCGGCCATGCCGTAGGTGCCGTGGGGATCAATCGCGTCAATCGGCCCGCGCCGTTGGAAAAGGCGCAGATGATCCAGGGCCTCCAGCGCGGGGTGCCGCTCGGCCAGCGCAAGGTCGCGGAATAGGTCCCGCGCTCCGCGCACGTCCCGCGAATAGCGGAGCAGGTCGTCGGCATCGCATTCCGGCGGGTCGTGGATGAAGTCCTCGCAGATGGGGCGGACGGCGAGCTGCGCGCAAGCTATGGCAATGAGCTGCGGGATCAGGCTGCCCGTCTGGCTCGCCTGAACGGACATCATGAGGGCATCGCTGGACACCTCGAGCATGCTCGGGTCATCACCGCCCAGACGCCGCAGCATTGCCTCGGTGTTGAGCACTCGGGCCGCGCCTCGGAGGCGAGCGCCAGAAGGGAACATGGCCAGCCAGCTCACCGGCTGTGGCCATACGAAAGGATCGTCTCGCAGGCCACGCAGGTCCTCGGTGACGTGCTGGTTGGCCTGGAGGCAGTTGGTCACCATCGCCGGCGGTGGACCCACGGCTTCGATGCCCACCTCGCGGATCTCCTCGTACCATTGGTCGACCGCACCCCCACGCGGCGCCTCATACTGGGGATCGTACGGCGGCACGTGGGTCGCCAGGGCGGCGATCATCTGGTCCCAGCCATCGGGCTGCGGGGTGGCCAGGTACTCCAGCGCGATCTCCGCCGACACCGAGACATGCCAGTCGGGGTCGGAAGTCAGCTCTCGTAGTGGCCCCAGCGCGGTATCGCTTCCGAGGTGGCCGAGGGACTGGGCGGCTCGGGCACGGACATCGGGCAGCTCATGGGAGAGACACTCGATCAAAGCGGGCTCCGCGCCATCGGCATCGAGAGTGACCAGCACGTCCATGGCCTCAATGCGGACCCAGCCGCTCTCGTCGCCCAGCAGCTCGATGAGCCGGGGTATGGCCGGCGCCACCGCCGAGGTCTCGCGGATGGGCGGAGGGTCCTGCCCTCGAAGCACCATGCTGTTGATGCGATCCAGCCAGTCATTGGAGGCCTGGAGGTACAGTGCGCCGGCCGTCACCTCCCGTGCCTCGGCCGCGGGCCCGTCCAGTTGGGCGATGAGGGCCTCGGGGCCACTGGTCTCGAGCAGCGCTTCCGCCGCCCGCCATCTGGTCTCACGCTGGCCGGACTCGAGCAAGGCGACAAGCCCGGCTTCATCGCCCTCGTCCATCGCTATGTCCACCATGGCTTCACCGGCGACCCGCCGTACCGCCGGCGACCTACCAAGCATGATGGCGGCGACCACCCCACCGATGGCCAGCACGGCGACGACGACGAAGGCGAGCTTGGCATTGCGGGACACGAGGCGCCACCTCCAGCCCGCCCCATTTCGAGGGGAGCGGCCCGCGCCCCTGCCAGTGCTGTTCTACTCCGCCGGCATGCCGACGACCAGTTGGCCATGGCGCCCACCCGGCAGCAGGTCGATCGGGGGCGGGCTGTCGGAGTTACCGAACG
>WJIW01000622.1 GCA_014730065.1 Armatimonadia bacterium
ACCCCGTGCCCTATACCGATCCGCCGTCGTTCTCCGGGCTGAAGGGGGGCGGCGGCGGGCCGGTGGGCGTGGCGAGCTGCTGGTCGAGGGTCTGGAGCGCCTGGGCGAAGGCCCAGCGGACGTGCTGCATGGCCTGGAGCTGGCCGCGGAGTAGGATGGTCTTCTCCCGGGCGTGGATCACCACGATGGACCCACCGAACCCCCCGCCTCCGCCGACGGCCGTCAGCTCTCCCCACGGGATCCAGTAGTCCGTGCCGTCGGCGTCGCGGTACCCGAACCCATCGGGCCGCAACTCCACATGGACGTTCTGCCGAGTCAGGTAGTAATCGAGGGCCGTTGCGCCCACGATCAAGGGCAGGAACAGGCAGGCCCCGAAGGCGCACGACGCGGCCCCGCCCCCGCCCGAGAAGGCCAGCACGATGAGGAACACGGGCAGGGCAATCAGTATCTGCACACCGTACGTGCGCAGAAGGTCGTACTTGAGGGGGGCCATGGGCGCGATGCCGATGTCCACCTCCACCTGGCGCTCATCTCGCACCGCCTCGATGCGCCGGGTCATCTCCGGCGACAGGTCCACCTCCAGCAGGGGTAGGCGCTTCCACAGCCGGGCGATGAAGGTGGGCCAGCGGTCCTGGGCGGGGTTGATGCGGATGCGCTTGACGGCCGCATCGACCTCACACTCGATGATGATCAGGCCTTCGCGGCCCGCGGCCCGAAGGGCGGTGACGCGGCGCACCGTCTCGTACTTGAATGTGTGGGTGATGATGACGCGGCTGTCGGTGAGTCCATCCTCCGAGAGCTCCAGGTAGCGACGCTTAAGCAGCACGATGGCGGCGAGGGCGATCAGGCCCAGAGGGCCGGCGATGCCGCCGAAAGTCGCCATCCCTGGGTCGCCGGCGCTCGAGACAAGACCAACGGCGCTCAGGGTGATCGCCCACAGCAAGCCCAGCCCCCAAGCCACCCAGTTGGCATACGACCAGCGAGTCTCCGAGCGCACCTATGCAACGCCTCCGGCCAGGGAGGTTCGTTCCGGTCGACGCCGGCCCCTGCGCCCACCGGGCTCAATGATGCTCGGGATGGTCGGTGGCATGGGTATGCTCGTGGTAGTCACCCCTCTGATGCATCCGGTTGTGGAGTGAGCGGTACGCGCCGGTGAGCACCATGCGCATCCGCCGGTAGGCCTTGGTCTCGGCTCGCGTGCCGATGGTATCGAGGTACGCCAAGGCCCCCTCGATCTGATCGAGAATGGTCACGGCGTCGGCGGCGGCGAAGAACTCGCTGCCCTCCACATCCACCATCACCGGCGACGAGTGGGCGGCGATTATCTCCGGCTTGTCCTCGTAATGGCCGCGCACCAGCAGAGCGATCCAGGATGACCTCTCCACCGGCACGCTCCACGAGCCCTCGGCGCTCCACGGATCGACTTCCAGCGATTCGCGGATCTCGCCGTTGACCATCAGCTCGACCCGGCTCATGGGCACGGTCACGCTCGCCAGGCTCCAGGTGACATCCACGGTGCCGCCACCGGCGCCCATGGCGATCCGCTGGCCCGGCGGCTTGCCCTCCACGGCGAAGTCCATCAGGGGGCCGTAGGTCACGAAGGTCTGGCCCGAGCGGATGGCGTCCTTCCATGCGTCGTAGCTCAGCTCCGCTCCCTCGGTGAGCTTGGCGTACGTCCGGATGGCGCCCACGGCGGTCTCGGCTTGCATCTTGTCCGTGCCGCCGACGGCGGGCACGAAGTAGCCACAGTTGAGGTAGCGGTACCAGTCCGAGAGGGCGTACGGGTCGATGCCCGCGTATAGGTTCATCCACGAGGTCATCTCGATGCCATCGATATCGCCGCTGATAATGGCCGCGGCATGCTCGGCACGTGGGTTTGGGAAGTGGGGCAGGATAACCACACCACCCTGTTTGCGGCACTGCCGGGCCCACTCGGTCAGCAACACATCCACCGGATCGCCCAGGGCCGCCTCATCGGGCCCGCCGCTACACATGGGCGCGATGATCCCGCCGTTGTAGCCCAGCAGGGAGATATGGCCGAGTACATGCTGCCGGTTCTCGGTCCCCACCCGGACCAGGTACTCGCCATCGCCGCCGGCCTCGGTGGAGCCAACGGTGGTGCGGCCGTCGAAGTCCCCCACATTGGTCATCAGCTCGCCCCACTGGCTCGCCAGTAGGTTGACCACATTCACGCCCTCACCAGCGCCCTCCAGATGGGCACTCTGGGGCGTCAGGAAGTGCACATGGGTGTCCGCCGTGATCCATCCGCGCTCGCGCCAAGGCAGGACCTTCTCGAGGGTGATGGTGATCTCCGAGGTGCCCTCGGCCACATCGAGGGCCTTCCTTACGGGCCGGACCTCGAACCCCTTGCTGATCTCCACGAACACCTTGCCCGCCGGCAGATCGATGACCGTCTCGCCGGGAATGTAGGTGCAGTAGTGCATGGCGGGATTGATGTAGTCGACGCTGTAGTCCTCGAACCAGTAGCGGTTGGGTATGCGGTGGCGGTCCACAGGCGCCAGATACTCCCCGGCCTCCCCGTGGACGTGCAGCTTGACGGCGACGGGCTGACGGGTCTCGGCGTCGATCACATGGAGCTTCACTCGCTCGGTGGCGGGCCGCACAGGCCGCAGCCGGTCGGCTCCATTGAGATCGGCCACGGGGATGCGGCTGCCGTCCTTCAGGTGGAAGGTGGCGTCTGGGTGGGCGGTGTACTCCACCAGGATCTGCCGGTCCTCGATGGCCGGATGCTGGTTGTTGTAGCCATCTTCCCACCCATCGTCCGGATAGGCCGTTCGCTTCTGGAGCGAGATGACTTGGCCCAGGTCGAGCTGAAGGTGAGGCGATAGGCCGTCGCGATCCAGGTTCGGATCGAATGACTCGCCCTCGGGCAAGTAGAGCACCGCCTTCTGCCTCCGCTCCCAGCGCAGGGGGATCGTGGACACCCGCCCCGCGGTGACGGCCGACAGCACCACGGTGGCCTCCCCGGGCTCCACCCGCACCCCGACGACGCGCTTCCCCGGGTCTGGGTTTTCCCAGGCCCACAGCCAGTTGACCCAGGGCGGGCCGTCGGGCTGCACGACCCGGGTCTGGGTGCCCCCCCACATCGCCCAGTCGCGCGGCTGCTCCGACAGGGTACGCTGGGGGTGGGGCTTGATATGGGCGACGGACTCGAAACAGTTCTCGCCCCAGCCGCGCCGGACCATACCGAGGTGATGCCGCCGCAGGATCGACGCGCGCTCCTCGCTGCCATCCTCGTACAGCAGGACGTAGTCGGCGGCTCGCTGGCGGAGTAGCCCCACGCCCTGGGAGGCATCGAAAAAGCCCTGCTCATTGCGTGGCAGCCACTGCACGTCGGCGGTGTGCATGAACACCAGCCACGGCGCCGCCACGGGCTCCCAGCGCATCTCCGTGGTCTCATCCTTGACGAGGGCGACGCGGTCCACGCGGAAGGGGATCCCCCAGCATACGCAGTTGCCCTGGGGCGCGTGGTCCAGGTTGTCTTTGATGGCGCCGGTGACGTCGGCTTCGGCCAGGCTGGACAGGTCACGGTCGCCAGCCAGCTCGATGGGCGTGAAGTGGGGTGAAGCGGGTCCGTCGGTGGGTCCTTGCATGAGGCCGTCTCCTTGGCTGCCGCCGTCCTGGGCGGATGCGGGCCCGTCGCCGGCGAAGGCCGCGCCACCGGCGGCGGCCCCGACGGCCCCGATGAAGCCTCTGCGTGTAATGCGGGGGTGCCGGTCACTCATGGGGGACCTCCTGGTGCGGATGTGATGCGGGCAAGTTCGCCCGGTATCGCGACCCGTCCTCGGCCTATAGCCACGGCTGGATGATGATCTTGTACGCGCCCGTCTCCTTCTTGCGGTCCATCGTGTCCAGGGCTTCGGCGGCATCGTCCAGGGGGAAGTGGTGAGTGATGAGACCCTCCACGCTGACGTCTCCGGCGGCCAGCAGGTCGATGGCCTCCTGAAGCTCGGGTGGATCGAAGTTCGCGCTGGTGCTGTACCACCTCTCACCGGCGATCTCCTTCAGGCCGATGTGTAGACCGTCGGCGGGCCCGGCGAGGAACACCATGCCGCCGGCGGGAGCGAGGCACGCGATGCCCGATTCCTGGGCCGCGAGGCTCCCCGTGGTGTCGATCACGCCCTGCACGCCAAACCCCTCGGTCGCACGGAGCGCGAACTCGCCCGGGTCGGTCTCCGAGGGGTCCAGCACGGCACCGCGGACCAGCCGCTGTGCGTGGCCCCGGGCGGCCCTATCGATCTCGGTCGCGATTACCTCGGCGCCTCGGGCCGCCGCGACCTGGGCGCAGAGCAGGCCGATGGGACCGCAGCCGAGGACCAGGCAATGGTCGCCCTCCCCCACCCCCACGCGCTTGACGGCGTGGACGGCGACGGCGAGGCCGTCGAGGAAGGCGGCTTCGCCGTACGCGATGGCCTGGGGCAGGGGCAGGGCTCGGTTCTCCCAGACCAGGCAATACTGGGCATAGCCGCCGGGGTTCAGGTCCCAATCGTCGAATCCGGCGCCGTGGCCCAGGTGTTGGGTGTTCGGGCAGAGCTGCTGGTCGCCGCGGAGGCAAGAAGGGCACTCGCCGCAGACCTCGAAGCACAGGGCCACCACGCGGTCTCCCACCCGGCTCTCGTCACACCCCCGGCCCACGGCTTCGATGGTGCCGGCCAGCTCGTGCCCGAGGATCATCCTGGGCGGCAGGGGCTTGTGGTAGCCCAAGGTGTGGAGCGACCAGGGGTTCTCGCCCTCGAAGTACCGCAGGTCACTGCCGCAGATGCCGCAGGCCTCCACCTTCATGAGCACCCAGCCCTCGTGGGGCGTGGGCTTGGGTACGTCCTGGACCTCCACCTGACGAAGTCCGGTGAGCAGTGCTGCGCGCATGGTCTCGGGCATGGGATCCTCGCAATCGCCGATGGTGTCTTCCTGGGTTCTGCTGCCCATGTCGCGGGGCCTGCACCGATACGCCCTCGGGGTCGAGCACCGTTTTCCGCTCCATGGTGGCTCGAGCGGCAGGGCTCGGCGCGGCTCCGAGAGAACACCCCGCCAATTCGGTTTCGGAGGGTGCTCCATTGCAGACCAAGCTATCCGTCTATGTCAGGCTCGGCGCGATGATGTTCCTGCAGTATGCGATCTGGGGGGCATGGACCCCGGTGATGTGGTCGTATGTGAAGGGCCTGGGGTTCTCTGACTACCAGGCTGGGTTGGTCTTCTCCGCCCTTTGGCTCGCCTGCATCTTGGCTCCCTTCACTGGCGGCCAGGTGGCCGACCGGTGGATGCCAAGCCAGTGGTTCCTCGCCCTCGTGCACGCCGCCGGCGCGATTGTCTTGTACGTCATGGCGGGTGCCCAGGACTTCACTCCGTTCATTGTGCTGATGGGCGTCTACGCTCTTCTCTACGCCCCGACGCTGGCCGTCACCAACGCCGTCGCTTTCGAGCACATCGAGGATCGTGAGAAGGAGTTCGGGGTGATCCGAGTTCTCGGCACCCTGGGCTGGATCGTCGCGGGTCTGATGCTCACCGGTATGCGCTCCATGACCCTGACGGTGGAGGGCCGGGGCGATCTGCTGGTGCTATCAGCGGCGCTGTCAGTCCTGATGGCCATCGTGTGCCTCACTCTGCCGCACACCCCGCCGAAGCGAGAGGCGGACAACCCCTTCGCCTTCGTCGAGGCATTCAAGCTGCTCAAGGATCCTCATTTCCTACTGTTCATCATCATCGCGTTCATCGTGACGACGGAGCTTCAGTTCTACTACCTACCCACCTCGGAGTACCTGGAGAAACAGATCCTGATTCCACAAGAGCAGGTGCCGGCGGTGATGGCCATCGCCCAGGCCTGCGAGCTCATCGGCATGGCTATACTGCTCCCCATTCTGCTACCACGGATCGGGATCCGATGGGCCCTGGCCATCGGAGTTCTTGCCTGGCCCCTTCGGTACATCGTCTTCGCCTTCGGCACGCCGGACATTAAGTGGGCGGTGCTGGCCTCGCTGGGCCTGCACGGGATCGGGTACACCTTCTTCTTCGTCGTGTCGTTCATCTACGTGGACAAGGTGGCTCCACCGAACATCAGGGCATCGGCCCAGGCCTTGGTTACCCTGGCCACCCTCGGTGTGGGCAACTTCCTAGGCACCTTCTTCACGAGCTGGGTCATGGACTTCTTCCGAGGCCCCGAAGGTGACGTGGCGTGGAAGTGGGTGTTCGTGGTGCCGTGTATCCTGACGGTGGCCTGCGCCATCGCCTACCTCGCCCTCTTCCGAGACCCACGGGCCGCGCCCGATGCCAAGCTGCCCGAATCCGCGCCAGCCGGTTAGGCGCACATCACCCCGAACCAAAGCGCCCTCGGCATCGCCGGGGGCGCTAACCACGCTGGAGGTGCATGTTCGTGGCTGATCGCACCAAGACGCCAGAAGCGGGAACGGATCTGCGCGAAGGCCTCCCCATGATCTCGAAGTGGGAGCCCGAGAAGCTCGCCCAGGAGCAGGCCGAGCTGGCCGCCCTCGCCGAGAAGCCCGTCGGACAGCGCATGGCCTACTATGCCAAGCGCCTCGGCCCGGGCTTCATGCAGAGCGCCATGACCCTGGGGTCGGGGAGCGCGGGCTCATCGCTCTTCGCCGGCGCGCTCCTGGGCTACACCCTCCTGTGGGCCCAGCCCGTGGGCATGCTCCTCGGCATCATCATGCTCGCCGCCATCTCCTACCAGACCCTCTCCACCCGGGTCCGGCCCTTCGATGCCCTGCGGCGCTTCGTGAGCCCCACCGTTGCATGGGGGTTCGCCCTCGGCAGCCTCGCCGCCACCATCATCTGGCACTTCCCCCAGTACTCCATGTGTAGCGCCGTCGGCGTCGATATCGTCAGGGTGATCACCGGCGCCGAGATCCCCACTTGGTACGTGGGCATCTTCGCCCTCATCGTCTGCACCGCGGTGACATGGGGCTACGGCTCGGGCGCCAAGGGGGTTCGGATCTACGAGCGGCTCCTGAAGTACATGGTCTGGGGAGTTGTCTTCGCTTTCGCCGCCGTGGTCATCAAGCTCGCCATGATGGGCAAGATCGACTGGGGCGCCGTGGGCAAGGGCTACTACGCCTTCCAGCTACCCGGCGATGATCGCGGCCGCACGGTGCTCTTCGGCGCGTTGGGCGCCGCCGTGGGCATCAATATGGTCTTCCTGTTCCCCTATACGCTGCTGGCCCGCGGGTGGGGCAAGGAGCACCGGGAGTGCTCGCGCTTCGATCTGGCGGCGGGGATGTTCCTGCCCTATGCCATCGCCACATCGCTGATGATCATCGCCACCTCGGCCACGATCCACGGCACCGAGCATGTGCCCGAGACGGGTGCCTTCCTACAGCCCGTCGCCGCCGGCGAGATCCTCGCGCCCGTGGTAGGCACCAACATCGGCAGGCTCGTCTTCGGCCTGGGCGTGTTCGGCATGACCCTATCGACCATCACCTTGCACATGCTGGTGTCCGCCTTTATCGTATGTGAGTGCCTCGGCTGGGAGCCGACAGGGAGCAAGTACTACATCGCGAGCCTCATCCCCGCCGTTGGCGTGCTAGGAAGCGTCTACTGGGGCGACATCGCCCTCTGGCTCGCAGTCCCCACCTCCGCCGCCTGCGGAGCGCTCCTACCCTTGGCGTATGTAGGCTTCATCGTGCTGTTCAACCACAAGGGCTACATGGGGGACGCGAAACCCAAGGGGACCGCGATGGTGATCTGGAACGTGCTGATGATGGTGTCCTTCATCGCCTCCATCGGTTACATGATGTACCAGCTCACCAAGGTTCCCGACTGGTTCGCAGCGATCGCGCCCAAGATCGGCCTCTAGGGCCGAGGGCGCAACAACTGTCAGGAGAGTGATGTTCGTGAGAGCGCGACCCATGAGTGGACTCATGCTACTGCTAACCCTAGTAGCAGCCATGACCACCGCCATGGCGGCTCAGGCCGCCGACGGGCCCGTGTCCATCGAGACGCTGCTGCCCGAGATGATCGACATGGAGCGACTGGCAACCCCCTTCGATCCCGACCTGGAGTGTGACCAGCACTCCAGCTACGACCGAGCCAGCACCGCGCCCGATGAGGAAGGCTGGTTCGCCAACGGCGATGCCGGCAAGTTCATCCGCGAGGAGACCAACGACGGCCGGACGGAGTTCGTCATGGCCGAGATGGACGGTCCCGGCACCATCTTCCGGATCTGGTCCGCCAATCCCGACGGCGGCGGCACCATCCGCTTCTACATCGATGGCGACGACGAGCCCGAGCTGGAGGCCGATTTCCTGGCCCTGACCACGGCCCAGGTCGACGGCTTCCCCGCACCCTTCTCCGGCCGGCGGGCCATGGGCGCGAATCTCTACTACCCCATCCCGTACGCCGAGAGCTGCAAGGTCACCGTCGACAAGCCGTCCCTCTACTACATCTTCGACTACCGCACGTACCCCGAGGGCACCGAGGTCGAGTCCTTCACCATGGGTGCCGTCATGGAGAACCGTGACCTCGCCGACGAGATCGGCTCGGTACTCGCCGATCCGAACCAGCCCGTGGGCGACCGCTTCACCGTGGCCCAGGGCCCCATCCCGCTGAGCCTCAAGGCCGATGGCGGCATCGCCGTGCTCCCCGAGTTCCGCGGCCCGGCAGCCATCTCCCGCCTGGAGGTCAAGATCGAATCGCCGGAGTGGGTCCATGAGGGACCGGCG
>WJIW01000623.1 GCA_014730065.1 Armatimonadia bacterium
CCCGCATCGGCCTCGGAGCAACCGGGGCCATCGATCGCCTACCTCGCCCTGTGCCAACCCCTTTCCTCGGACATCCTCACCGAAGCCCTGACCGCCGAGCACCGGCTGATCTACACGGCCCAGGGCGAGATCCGGGATGGGGGCAGCCGAACCCTGCTTCAAGTCTGGCGCGATGGCCGGCAGGACCTCACCCGCTGGGTGTACGCCCCCCCGGGCGGTGACAGCATGGTGGTCATCCAGCGGCAGGACGAGCAATGGCAGAGCGAAGGCGACGGCACATGGCTCCACCAGGACCTGCTGCCCGAGATGCTCATCGGCTTCGCCGAGAGGCTGGAGCTGCTGATCTCCAACTACGAGATCGAGCCCGCGGGCGAGAAGCGCATCGCTGGGCGCCAGTGCTGGGGCTACAACATTCTCCCTAAGAGCTCGGGCAATCCCTCGCGCCTGATGTTCATCGATGCCGAGACGTACCTGCCCCTCCGGACGGAGAACGTCAACGGTCTGGGCGACCTGGTCAGCGTCTCGGCCCACTCGGAGGTGGAGTACCATCAGTCCCTGGACGCGGGGCTCTTCGCCGCTCCGACCGAGGGTGTCCGCGAGGATCCCGTGGAGCGGACGGGCCCTTTGAATCACCGCCAGGCCCAGACGGAATCGGGCATCCCCCTCAGTGAGCCCGGCTACGTGCCCGAGGGCTATCGTTTCGCCGGCGCCTTCATCGTCCGCCAGGGCCGCAGCGTCGCCGTGCACATGCAGTGGTTCGACGGGCTGTCGCTCATCTCGCTGTTCAAACAGCGGAGCGCTGGGGGCGTATCCGACGACGTGTGGACCCGCCATCACGCCAACTCGGTGAGCTGGAGCTCCAGCGGCTACTCCTACCAGCTCATGGGCGACATCATCCCCGCCGAGCTCTCGCGGATGCGCGATTCCCTCTAGTAGCCACCCCTCCCCACCCAACTGTGATCGCCCTGGCGGCGCTAGCCGGCCGTATTGACTGTGACGCGTCTAACACTTAGAGTGAGAGGAGGCTAATCTTGTAGGGATTGGACACGCGGTGACAGAGAATCTGTCCTCGAGTATGGAGGACTATCTGGAAGTCATCTACGAGCTTTCCGATGGAGGCAAGGGGGTCCGGGTCAAGCAGATCGCCGACCGGCTCGGTGTGTCGCTTCCGTCAGTGACTTCGGCTCTCAAGACCCTGCGCGAGGCTGGACTGGTCAACCACGAGCGGTACCGTGCCGTCGAGCTGACGCCCCAGGGTCGCGAGCGAGCCGACGCGCTGATCCGCCGTCATGACGCCCTCGTTCGATTCCTCACCGAGATTCTCCTCATCGACGTGGAGACAGCCGAGCAGGAAGCGTGCCACATGGAGCACGCCATCGGGCCCACGACCCTACAGCGGCTGGTGAACTTCCTTCAATCGGTGCAGCGGTGTCCTCGGGGCGACCCCCGGTGGCTCGGACGGCTCCACGCCCGCTGGCGCGGCGAGCCGTGCGACGATCCCTGCGAGCCCTGTGTGCTGATGCTCGAGTCGCCCCTGGAAGGCGTGGACGCCAGCGAGGGCGGCAACGGTGAAGCCCTACAGGGCTTGATGCCTCTGTCGTCGCTTGGGCCCGGAGTGCGCTGCATCGTCAGGCACGTGAGGGGCCGGGGCCCCAATCGCCGGAGGCTGGCGGATATGGGTATCTGCCGGGGGGTACCTCTGGAAGTGGAGAAGGTCGCCCCCTTGGGTGATCCCATTGACATCAAGGTCCGGGGCTACCACCTTTGCTTGCGCAAGGATGAAGCAGCGCGGATCTTGGTTGAGCCGGCCGCCGACTCCAGCTAGGACCTCTCAAGAGAAGAGCGCCCAATGGCCGACGTCCCCGTCATTGCCTTCGCCGGCAACCCCAACTCAGGCAAGACCTCCCTCTTCAACGCTCTAACCGGAGCCCACCAGCATGTCGCCAACTACCCGGGCGTGACGGTCGACGTGAAGCACGGCCGCCACACCCTCGAGGACGGTACCGAAGTCAGGGTCCTCGACCTGCCCGGCACCTACAGCCTCACGGCCTATTCGGCCGAGGAGAAGGTAGCGCGCCAGGCCCTCACGGACCACGGAGCCGTGGCCATCGTCTGCGTGGTCGATGCCTCCAACCTGGAGCGGAATCTGTACCTGCTGACCCAGGTGGCCGAGCTGGGCATCCCCGTCGTGGTGGCCCTCAATATGATGGACGAGGCCGAGCGGATGGGTCTCGGCATCGACCTGGACCGGCTCGAGGGGCTTCTGGGAGTGCCCGTGGTTCCGACCGTGGGTCGGCGTGGCGAGGGCGCGCGGCGACTGATTGAGACGGCCGCCCGGGCCGCGAGCAATGGCGATCGGCCGAAGCCCTTCGAGATGAGCGCACATGTGGAGGAGGCATTGGCTGAGGTCGTGCCTCTCATTGAAGGCGCCGTCGATGGGCAGCCCGAGCGGGCCCGCTTCCTGGCCATCAAACTGCTCGAGCGGGACCCGGAGCTGATCGCGGATCTGGAGCGCAAGCTGCCCTCCGAGGCGCTGGACCGCATCGATGAGGTCCGCGCCGATCTGGAGACCCATCTGGGCGATGACCCGGAGATCCTGGTGGCCGATGACCGGTATGGAATCGCCGCGGGGATCACCCGAGAGGTGATCCGGCCCAGCGCCAGCGGCAGGGCCCGCACGGCGGAGAGGGTCGACTCGGTCCTGACGAACCGCATCCTCGGACTGCCCATTCTGCTGCTGATGATGTGGGCGCTGTTTGAAGGGGTGTTCCGGCTCGGAGCGCCCCTGAGCGACGGCATCGAGCTGGGATTCGGGTGGCTCGCCTCTGTCGTGTCCCACGCCATGCCCGACGGCCCCCTTCGATCTCTGGTGGTTGATGGGGTCATCAGCGGCGTGGGCGGAGTGCTCGTGTTCATCCCCCAGGTCCTGCTGCTGTTCCTGGGCATCTCCATCATGGAGGATACGGGCTACCTGGCCCGAGCCGCCTTTGTGGTGGACCGTATCATGCACACCTTCGGCCTCCACGGTAAGTCCTTCATCCCCATGCTCCTGGGCTTCGGATGCTCGGTGCCGGCGGTCATGGCGACGCGCATCCTGAACGACCCCAAGGACCGCCTGGCCACCATACTGGTGATCCCGTGGATGAGCTGCAGCGCGCGCCTGCCCGTGTATGCCCTGCTGATCGGCGTGTTCTTCAGACCCGAGCATGGGGGCCTGGTGCTTATGTCTCTCTATCTCCTGGGTGTGGTCCTCGCGGTGATCGCGGCGCGGGTGTTCCGGGGCACGCTCTTCAAGGGGGAGAGCGCTCCCTTCGTCATGGAGCTGCCCCCGTACCGCATGCCCACCGCCCGGGCGGTCGTCTCGCACATGTGGGAGCGGGCCTGGCTGTACATACAGAAGGCGGGTACGACCATCCTCGCCATGAGCGTCCTTATGTGGGCCCTGTCGAGCTTCCCCAAGCCTCCGCCGGACAGCACCCATTCGGAGCTGGAGTACAGCATCGCGGGACGGGCGGGCAAGACCCTTGAGCCAGCCATGCAGCCCGCCGGGTTCGACTGGAAGCTGACCGTCGCCCTGTTCACCGGGCTGGCGGCGAAGGAGGTCGTGGTCTCGTCCCTGAGCACCATCTACGGGGTGAAGGCCGACGCTGGCGAAGAGGGGGGCATCCCCAAGCTCCGGGAGTCGCTACGCCAGGATCCGGCCATGAGTCCCCTGGTAGCGTACGGCTTCATGGTGTTCGTTCTGCTGTACATCCCCTGCGTCTCGACCGTTGTCATTGTTGCTCGGGAGGCGGGAGGCTGGAAGTGGGCGGGGTTCCTAGTGCTCTATACGACCATCGTCGCGTGGGTGGTCGCCGCGATCATCCACCAGGCCGGGCGGCATCTGCTGGGTCTATGAGCCGGAGGGAGCCGCGGACCGGGTCCCGAATAGCGCCATGGATCGCCCGATGGGACCCTTGTCCCCCAAGCTCCCGGGCGCTGGATGGGTGAGTTCCGGGCCATGCCGAGCTTCCGCCACACTGCCCTCGCCCTGGGCCTCTTACTGGTCCCGACGCTGCTGGCTGCCCCTTCACTCGCCCAGGACGCGCCGCCCGAGCCCATGCTGCTAGGCCGGGTCATGCAGGTGACCAGCGAAGGCGGCGAGCTGACCGAGGCGCCACTTCCCGAAGCCTACGTGCTACTCGGCCGCGGCATTCTGCTGGATACGGGAGGCGACGGCCGCGATGCCGTCGTTTCCTCGGACGATCCCGCCCGGCGCCCCGCCGTAGAGCTCTCCCACACGGGCGATGATGGCCGGTTCGCCGTACCGCTCCCACCCGGTCAGGGCTCCGTCGACGTCCTCGTCTGGCGGCCGGGCTACACGCCGGTGCTGCGCCAGGCCGTGGACCCGACCGAGCAGCCCACCTTCCGCCTCCAGCCGGGAACGGGGGCGCTGCATGTGTCTCTCTCCTTGCCCGACGGCCGACTCGTCCTGCCCGGGCTATCGCGAAGCCAGGACCTGCCCTTCGTCGATGCGGGGCTGGGCCTGTTGCTCCCCTTGCCGCCCGGCTACACTCGGCAGCCCGGGGTCGGCATCTTCACCGTCGCCCGTTTCGCCAAAGGCGCGGCCGACGTACTGATCCTCCGGGCGCCGTCCCGCCTGGACCAGGCCGACCTGGCCGAGCTACTCAGGCAGCAGACCGAACGCGCCGCCGGAGCGCCGCGGCTCGTCCGATCCCACGACGTCTTGCTCGATGGCCGTCGAGCCACCTGGCGCGAGTTCGCCGACGAGGATGAGCGGGCAGTCATCGTCTACGCCACTCGGCGCGACGCGTCGGTCGTGATCCTCTTCGCCGCACCCAACGATGTCTTCGATGAGGGGCTCCCTGAGTTCGAGGAGAGCCTCGCCGCCGCCCGGTTCCTCGGGGGGCCGTCCACCAGACCCGAGAGGGGCGTCCGGATGCGCGGGCGGGGCTTGGGGGTCGAGCTGGTCCTCCCCGAGCCATGGCTGCCGGGCGCCGAGAACGAGACCCATCTGTCGGCCCACATCCCGGAGCTTGACTGCCACTTCCACCTGCGGCTCTACGGTGGTGTGGAGGACGACCCCCGGCAGGTGGCCCGGGACGCCCTGGCGGGGCTGGATACCTCGGCGGCCTCGGAGCCCCAGTGGCAGCTCGTAGGCGGTGCGCCGGCCTATGACGTGAGCATCGAGGGCAAGGACCCGAGCACGGGGGTGACGACCTTCCTGAGGGCCGTGGCCATCCAAGCCGACCGCGAGATTCTGCTGGCGACCTTCACGGGGCCCAGCCATGCCCTGGCGGACTGTGAGGACGACATGGCCGCCGTGCTGGCCTCGGTCCGTTTCACCGGCGAGAAATGACCACACGCGAGAGAGGGCGATGATCCATGTCACAGATCGGTGTAGGCGTAATCGGAGTGGGAATCTTCGGCGAGAACCACGCGCGGCTCTACGCCCAGGACCCGCGTACCGACCTGGTGGGCCTCTGCGACCTGGACCTCAGCCGTGCCGAGTCCTTGGCGGCCGAGCTGCGCGTGCCCTTCTGTACGGACAGCGCCGGTGCGCTGCTCGATCGCGAGGACATCCAGGCCGTCTCGATTGCCACGCCCGACTTCGCCCATACCGAGCTGGCGATGATGGCCATCGAGCGTGGCAAGCACGTGCTGTGCGAGAAGCCTCTGGCCACCGAGGCGGGCGAGGCGCGCCGCGTGGCCCGGGCCGCCGACGAGGCAGGCGTGACCCTCATGGTGGACTTCCATAACCGGTTCAACCCGCCGTACCTACAGGCCAAGGCACAGATCGACGAGGGCAGCATCGGCAAGCCCCAGCTCATCCACATGCGGCTCTCCGACACCCTGTACGTGCCCACGGGGATGCTCTCCTGGGCCGGCAAGTCATCGGTGGCTTGGTTCCTGGGCAGTCACTGCATCGACTTGGTTCGGTGGCTGACCGGCGCGGAGGTCGTACGAGCCTATTCCAAGGCTGGCACGGGAGTGCTAACCCGGAGAGGAGTGGACACGCCGGACTTCTTCGTGAGCACCCTGGAGCTGAGCGACGGTACGGTTGCCGTGGTGGAGAATTGTTGGATTCTGGGCGACTCAGCGCCCGCCGTGGTCGAGTTTCGTGCTCAAATCGTGGGGTCGGAAGGGCATATCAACGTGGGAGTCTTCCCACACCAGGTCGTGACGGTCAGCTCAGGGGACGAGCATCGAGCGCTGGATGTCCTGGCTGTGCAGAGCTCCCATGGACGGCTGACGGGCTTCGCTATCGAGAGCATCCGGCACTTCGTCGACGTGCTCTCGGGCGAGGCGGAGCTTCTGGTGACTGGGCAAGATGGCGTCGAAGCGACACGGGTCGTCTGCGCCATCGAGGAGTCGGTGCGTGTGGGCTCGCCGGTGGAGCTAACCGACGCCTGGCCCTAATCGGAGCAACGGTTGGAAAGGGGTGCGTGTATGTGTGGGATCATCGCTTACAGTGGGCCTAAGGACGGCACGGGGATTGTCGTCGATGGGCTTAAGCGGCTGGAGTATCGGGGGTACGACTCGTGGGGGGTCGCGTGCAGGAACGGCGACAGCATTCTGCTGCACAAGTCCGCGGGAAAGATCGGTCAGGTGGACCGGGACCGGGATATGGCCGACCTGACGGGGACGCCTAGTATCGGCCATGTGAGGTGGGCTACCCACGGCGCGGTGAGCGACGCCAACGCCCACCCGCACCTGTCTCCAGACGGTCGCATCGCCCTCGTCCATAACGGCATTGTGGAGAACTTCCAGGAGCTTCGCCGCGAGCGAGCGGAGCTGGGCGTGGAGTTCGCCTCCGACACAGACACCGAGGTCATCGCCCATGTGGTGGCCGAGGAGCTGAAGTCGGGCAAGGACATCCTGGAGGCCGTGCGCGGCGCCCTGGCCAAGCTCGAGGGTAGCTACGCCGTGGCCATTCTGGACCGGCAGACGGGCACCCTGATCGGGGCTCGCAAGTGGAGCCCCTTGGTCGTGGGCGTGGGCGATGGGGAGCACTTCATCGCCTCCGACGCCCCGGCTTTCCTGGCCCACACCCGGGACGTCATCTTCCTGGACGACTTCCAGATGGTTCGCATCGATGACGACGGGAACGGCGGGCGGTCGCTGAGCATCCACTCCGTGGAATCGGGCGAAGAGGTCGAGCCCGAGGTCCAGCGGATCGAGTGGAGCCTCGAGCAGGCGGAGCGCGGCGGGTACCCTCACTTCACCATCAAGGAGATCAACGAGCAGCCCGAGGTCATCGACCGGGTGCTGGCCACCGACGATGAGGAGCTCGAGGCGGCCGCGAAGCTAATCAGGGAGGCCCGTCGCGTGCACCTGGTGGCGTGCGGGACGGCGCTCCACGCGGGCATGTACGCCAGCTATCTGCTGGCCTCCCGAGCGGGCATGGATGCTCGCCCCATCTCGGCGGGCGAGTTCCCCTACCTCGCCTCCATGGTTCAGCCGGGCGACCTCGTCCTGTCCATCTCCCAGAGCGGCGAGACCGCCGATGTGCTCGCCTCGGTGCGCGAGGCCAAAGCCCGTGGCGCGAAGGTACTCTCGGTCGTCAACGTACTCGGCTCGTCTTTGATGCGCGAGTCGGATGTGTCGATCCTGAGCAAAGCCGGGCCCGAGATCTCGGTGGTCTCGACGAAGGCCTACGCCTCTCAGCTCTCGGTGCTCACTCTGCTGAGCGCGGCGGTGGCGGGCGACATCCCGTCGGCCCGCGCCTCCCTTGCCAAGGCCCGGGACGACATCTCGCAGATCCTCTCCAGTGGTATCGAGGAGAAGCTGGAGGAGATCGCGCGGATCCTCACCACGGCGCCGTGTATTTACTCCATCGGCCGACGTGTGGACTACGCCTCGGCCCTGGAGTGGTGCCTGAAGATCAAAGAGATCGCTTACCTCCACGGCGAAGGCTTCGCGGCGGGCGACCTCAAGCACGGTCCGCTGGCCCTCATCGAGGAGGGGATCCCCGTCTTCGTCATCGCTAGCGATGAGGCGGTGTTCCCCGAGACTTTGTCCAACGCCATCGAGGCCAAGAGCCGGGGCGCCCTCATCATCGCCGTGGCCACCGAGGACAACGATGTGTTCGACTACCATCTGCCCGTGGAGCCCAATGGGCCTCAAGGGGCCATCTCGGCGATCGTATAC
>WJIW01000624.1 GCA_014730065.1 Armatimonadia bacterium
CCCCGAGCGCGTGGTCACCTACATAGTCGACCGGAACATCAACTACACCAATGTTTGCGGGTCGCGCTGCCGCTTCTGCGCCTTCTGGCGCGAGGCCGACTCGCCCGAGGCGTACGTACTCGGCACCGATGAGGTGCTCCGCAAAGTGGGAGAGCTGGCCGACGCCGGCGGCACTCAGGTGCTGATGCAGGGCGGACTCCATCCCGGCCTTGGGCTGGACTGGATCTGCGAACTCCTGGCGGCGATCCGTCGGGAGTACCCCCACATCGATCTGCACTCCCTCTCGCCGCCAGAAGTCCACCACTATGCCCAGGCCGCTGACCTCCCACTGGGCGAGACGCTGCGCCGGCTTCGGGACGCGGGTCTCTCGTCGCTACCCGGGGGCGGCGCCGAGATTCTGGTGGACGACGTTCGCTCCCGAGTCAGCCCCGCCAAATGCACCGCAGCCGAGTGGCTCCAGGTGATGCGAGAAGCCCACGGCCTGGGCATGAAGTCCACGGCCACCATGATGTTCGGCCACCTGGACTCCCCCGAGGACCGCGTCGACCACATGCTGCGGGTACGCGAGCTGCAGGACGAGACGGGCGGCTTCACCGCTTTCATCGCCTGGACCCTCCAGGCGAGCAACACCGAGCTGGCGGGCACCCTCCCCCTCGGCGGGTACGCGTACCTCAGGACCCTGGCCGTCGCCCGGCTGGCGCTGGACAATGTACCGAACCTCCAGGCCTCATGGGTCACCCAGGGCGCCAAGATCGCCCAGCTCTCCCTGCGCTTCGGCGCCAACGACCTGGGCGGCACCATGATGGAGGAGAACGTGGTCGCCGCCGCGGGCTGCCGATTCCGAATCGATGTAGACGAGCTGCGGAAGCTGGCTGCCGAGACCGGGCTGGCGCTGCAGCAGCGCCGGACGGATTACTCGCTAGCGACGGAGGCGTGACACGGGTACCTCAGGGGATGAGTGGCGCCTGCCCGTGCCGCGGGATCAGCTCGCCCGTGAGGTGGCTCATGCAGGCCAGGTTCAGGGCAAGTAGCCCCCCGGCGATCACCACCGGCAGCACCCACGCGGCCCAGGGGCGCGTCCTCGGCACCAGGATCAGCGATGCGACCGGCAGCGACGCCAGACCGGGCAGTAGGCAGAGCAGGTACCGCCCTCCCCGGGTCCAGCCGAAGTGGGCAAAGAGGGCGATGTACAGAGCCATCAGCCACAACGGTAGTGTGGACGACAGGTAACCCATCCATACCCGGGGCTCGAAGCGCTCTCTGTGACCACGGTACGCGTAGGCTCCCACGAGGCCCCCGCCCACAAGGAACACCCATCCCGCGCCATAGACCCATGGCCGCAGGTCGGGCGGGATCCAGTCCTCCTGGGCCCAAAGCGTGTTGACCTGCCACTTGAGAGCGTGGCCGACCACTGGCAAGAAGTTGTCGTGCAGCATCTGCACCAGGAGCGACTCGTGCCCCGGAAGCAGCGGGTTGGGGCCGTCATCGGGCATGTAGGACAGCGAGCCGTAGAGGCTCAGGTTGCGGAGATGCCACGGCGTGACGATGGCGATGGCGATGGCCAGCGTGAGCCCCGCCTTCAGCGCCGCTCGGCCCCGGCCAGTCTCCCGATCGGCCAGGTACACCAGCATCGCGGTCATGGGAAACCCCGCCACCTCGCAGGTACCCTTCGTCAGCCCGGCGACCCCCGCGACCAGGCCCAGGAGGCCGGCTCTGGCCCACGTCATTCGTTCCGACCACCGCACCGCCGCCAGGTAGAGAAGCAGCAGGAACACCAGTACCGAGGCGATGTCGTTGTTGACCACCGAGGAGATCAGGAGCACATGGGGCATGAGTGCATAGAAGGCGGTGACCGCCGCCACCTCGGGCAGTCGCCCCTTGAAGGCATGCATCGCTAGTGCCCACACCAGAACCACGGACAGGGCGCCCAGCAGGAGGCTAAAGGCGCGCATGGCGACGCGGGCGGCCTGCTCCGAGCCCGAGGTCGCCAGGTAGACCGGCACCTGCATGAGATGGTACAGGGGAGGGTGCATGGCATGGGCCTCGCGGTAGCGGATCCACTCGCCGCCCTCCTGGTAAAGCCACGGGAGCCGTCGCTCCTCGGCCAAGACCTTCACGTAGTTGGCATGGAGGGGCTCGTCCAGCCCGCCGCCCCAGGGATTGGCGCGCACGTAGGCGATGCCCCACGCAAGGTAGGCCGCCAGGATGGCGGCGAGGATCCAGTAACGAGTGCGGCTCCTCCGGGTGGCCTCATCGGTGGAGGCGCCGAGTTGAGTCTCGGCCATGAGCTGGCTCCCAAGCAGAATGCTCCAGGCGCGGGGCGCCTGGAGCATCATACTTACGAGGCACTATCCCCGCAACGACAGCGTCAGTGGTCGTGTCCCTCGTGCTCGTCGTCCCCGGAGGGCATCGGCTGCGCAGGCGCGGGGCTTGGGCCCGGCTGCATCGGCGCCCCAGGAGCCGTGCCAACGGGTCCGCCGGGACCGCCCGGACCGCCGGTTCCCATGGGGGGCGGCGGGGTGGGGCCACTGGGCCCGGCTTGGTCAGCCGGTTGGGGCTCTTCCTCGAAGGCGACCTGCCGCAGGTCGAACCGCGGCGGGTAACCCCTGGCCTGCTCTTCGGGCACGAGGAGCTCCACCTTCAGCATGAGGTCGATGGCGCTCGCATTACCGGGGCCCGGGCGCATGTCTTCGGTGTAGACGAAGG
>WJIW01000625.1 GCA_014730065.1 Armatimonadia bacterium
CCTCGACCCGACCCATGCGGACCTGGAGCGGCGCCGCCTGAGCGTGCCGCACCACGTTGATGACCAGCTCACGCACGGCCTGGAACACGATCGACCGGGCGCGTTCCGACAAGGGCTTCGGGGCTTCATCGTCGATCACCTCGCCGGCGATCCCCGCTTCCTCGGCTCGGCTCCGCACCAGCCACTCCACCGCCGCCTCCAGACCCATCTCGTAGAGGAGGGGCGGGCTGATCTCGAAGGTCAGGGTGCGGATCTCGCGAGCCGCCGACGCCAGCAGCTCGGAGATGCCCTCGATGGGCTCCTCCATCTCGCCCGGGACCGAAGCCTCGACAACGCGCAGTTTGAGCTGAGCCGCGATCAGCTTCTGGGCCACGCTATCGTGAAGGCCCGCCGCGATGCGCCGTCGCTCCGACTCCTCCACCACCGCGATGCGAGCACCCATGGCCTGGAGCCGCCGTTGGTACTCCATGAGCTGGGCCCGGGCCCGTTCCCGCTCGGTGATGTCATGGACGATGGAGTGGAGCGCCTCGCGGCCACCCAAGTGGATCGGAGTGGAGAGCACCTCAACGCTGCGGACCTCGCCGGAAGCCAGCCGGTGCCGAAACCGGAAAAGCTGGCTCTCCCCGATGTGAGCGCTGCGCATGCGCTCCCGCACGTCCGAAGCCGGCAGTACGTTGATGTCTTGTATGTGCATCCGCCGGAGATCGTTCACGGTGTACCCGTAGAAGCGACTGGCGGCGGGGTTGGCATCGAGGATCTCGCCCGTCTCGGGGTCGATGAGCAGCATGGTGGCCGCCGTGGAGTCGAACAGCGCCCGGTAGCGGGCCTCGCTATCGCGCAGAGCGCGCTCCATCTGTTGCCGGAGGGTCACGTCCCGGCAAGTGTACAGCACCTCGCCTCGCCCGATGCTCACGCGCTTGATGTTGATCAGGAGACTATGGAGGATGCCGGCCTTGTCGCGAACCTCGTGCTCCAGGTTGGGGATCTCATCCTCGGCCGCCAGCCGCTCCCAGTCGACCTCCAGCCCGGGCAGGATGCCGTCGATATGGCGCATCGCCTGTACCTCGGCCTGGGCGTACCCGAAGATGACGTCGGCGTTGGGGCACACGAAGGTGAAGCGTCCCTGGCGTGTAGTGACGAACACTGCGTCGGAGATGCTCTCGAGGGTAGCGCGGTGCAGCTCCTCGGACTCCTCCAGTGCGCGCCCGAAAGCCTCATGCTGGCGCCTCTCATCCTCCCGCTGGGCCAGGTCCCTCAGAATGGTCGTTAGCGACGGGGCGAGGGACTCGACGACGTCTCGGGCAAGGCCGCCATCGTCCGCCGCCGGCAGGATCGCCAGGGCCGCGCGCCAAGTGCCTTCGGCGAGGGGCAGGGCCACGATGGGTCCCTCCGATGGGGCGCCGCGCAGCGCGCCCTGGCAGGCCGCCCGGAGAGCGTCCAGGTCATCGGAGGAGGCAGCCGCGGTCTCCACGCACGAGCCTCGAGGGCTCGTATCGAGGAGCATGGCGCAACGGCCCGAGAGCTCCCGGCAGATGGCCTTGAGTATGTCTCGGCGGGCCTCCGCGGGCTCGCCCCGGGCCAGTATTTCGGCGAACTGGGCCCTCAATGTCAGGGGGTCGGCGCCTGCGGCCACGGCGTTCACCTCCGAAAATCGAATCAGTCTGTACCCAAATGGCCACTACCGGGGAACACCTTACTACTAGATGGTAGGGTGTGCCTCCTTCGAACCCGATGGGTGGGCTGGTCCATTGTAGTCAAGAGCGGGTCCCATGCCGCCGTGTGGTCAAGGTTGGGTGGAGCATGGGATTTGGGATGGTGATGGATGTCGGAGCTGTGGTAGCCGGGGTGACCGGAGGAGCCTCCGCCACGGCGAGTCTGGAGGAGACCATTGAGTAGGGCCACTACGCATCGCGTGGGCGGGGACGGCTCGCACGGTGATGATCGCAGGCCTGGCGGTGGATCGGGAGCCTGCGGGGCCGAGGGTGGCCATGGCCTTGGGCATGATGCTGGTTGCATGGTATACCGCGACCGGGATCAGGCGGTGGAGTCCCTTGCCGACCGCCTCCGGACGGACCTGGGGGCAGGCCTGGGCAGTGCGTGCATTGCTCCCTTCGCCCAGGATGTACAGGCCCGGCTGCTTGAGCTGGGCGTGCCAGTGGATGCCCTCATCGATGCCGGGCAGCTACTGATCCAGCCCGAGACGCAGCTATGGGATGGCCAGGGGGACCCCGACCCGGCGTCGGCACTGGAAGCCGCCGAGGCCATCGTCGCGGCCCTCGATGGCAGTGGAGCTGAGGGCATCTCACTGCTGCTGGAGGCGACGCGGCTGGGCGAAGGGGAGCACGGCCTCGATCGTCTGCTGGCCTTCGAGCAGGGCCTGAGCGATCTAGCGGGCGAGCATCCCGGCCTCAGCGTCATCTGCATCCTGGATGCGCGGCGGGTCCCCCTTGGCACGCTGCTGCTCGTCCTCCAGATCCACGAGGTGCTTCATGTGGGCCGAACCGCCTACCGGAACCCGATTGCGGTCCGCGGACATCCACCCAGCCTGAATGAGCCCCGGCCCGAGGTGGTGGCCGATCTGCTGAACGCCGTGGCGGCGTACGAGAACTCCCGGCTGGCGGTGGCGCGCGATAATGAGAGCCTGCGCCGGCTTCTGGATGAAGCCCCCGATCTACTCGAGCATCCGGCGGCGGCAGTCCGGGCGCTCCTGAACGCAGTGCGAGACCCTGCCCTGCTCATCTCGCCCGAGGGTAGGGTACTGGAGACCAACGCGGCCACGTGTGAGCGGATCGGCTTGCCCGCCGACCGGATCGTCGGCGCCCACGCCCTCGGCCTCATCGGCCCCGAGGCTGCGGCCACCCGGCGGCCCTACCTGGAGCGGGCGGCGGCCACGAAGCAGCCCGTGGAGTTCGAGGACGAGCGCAACGGCCGGCACTTCGAGCACCGCATCTACCCCATCTGCAACAGCGGCGGCGACCTGGTCGCTTTGGCGCTGTACGCGAGGGATGTCACCGAGATCCGGTCGGCGGTCGACGCCCTGGTGGCGGGAGAGGAGCAACTCCGGGCCAGCGAGGAGCAGTTCCGGCTCCTCATCGAGCGTATGGATGACTGCCTGTGGCGAGTCGCCCCCGACGGAACCCTGACCTATGTCAGCCCCAGCGTCCGCGGACTGACGGGCTATGAGCCCTCCGAGCTTGAGGGACAGCGGTTCGCGGTGATCTTCGCTGAAGAGGACCAGGCCATTGCCGAGCGGGTCTTCGCCAAGCGCATCGCGGACGACGATGGGCGGGCCAGCAGCGTCCTGACCCTGACTCACCGCCGCAAGGATGGCAGCGAGTTCGTTGGTGAGCTGCGGTCCACTCCGGTCCGTGATGCCGAGGGCAACCTGGTGGCCCTGCAAGGCATCACCCGGGACGTGACGAGCAAGCATGAGGCTGAGCGTGCCCTCGCCGAGAGCGAAGCCCGCTACCGGGCGATGATCGAGACGGCTCACGAGGGCGTTGCCACCATCGGTCCCGACGGCATCGTAGTCCATGCCAACGAGCGGCTCGCCAGTATGCTGGGCTACCGGCGCGACGAGCTGGTGGGTCGCGCCATCCGTGACTTCCTCCCCGAACCGGAGATCGAGGACCACGTGCGGCGCGTGACTCGGCGGGAAAGTGGGATCGCTGAGCAGTACGAGCGCCGGTTCGTCGGCAAGGACGGCCGTGAGCGGGTCCTCCTGGTCTCCGCCACGCCAGTGCGGCAAGACGGCGAGGAGTATGCCGGTGCCTTCGCCATGCTCACCGACATCACCGCAAGGCAGCGGGTGGAGCGGGCGATCCGCGCCATCGCCCAGGGCGCGGCGTCGTCCACGGGAGCGGAGTTCTACGGGACCATGACCCTGGCCCTCGCCGAGACTCTGGACGCGGATGTGGCTGCCATCTGCGAGCTGGTGTCCCGTGATCCCGCGCGCATGCGCACCCTGGCCCTCTCCATAGATGGAGAGCTGCGGGAGGAAGCCGAGTACGATCTGGCGGGTACGCCGTGCGACGAAGTGATCGCGGAGGGTCCTCGCTGCTATGCCAGCGGCGTTGCCAGCCTATTCCCCGACGATGAGACGCTGGCTCGGCTGAAGGTCGAGGCTTATGTGGGCGTGCCTCTCATGGGAGCCGAAGGCCGGGTGATGGGCATCGCCTCGGTGATGTTCCGCGAGCCCCTGGAGGATCCGCAGCTCGTTCAGACGGTACTGGATGTCTTCGCCGCGCGAACCGCCGCCGAGATCGAGCGGCTCAGAGCTGAGGAGGAGCGCCTGCGGCTGGAGCGAGAGATACAGGAGACCCAGCGCCTTGAGAGCCTGACCCTAATGGCAGGCGGCGTTGCCCACGACTTCAACAACATCCTCATGGGCGTGCTAGGCAACGCCGAGCTGGCCCTCGAGGAGCTGCCGGCGGGGATCCACGCCCGGTCGCTAATCAATGACATCATCATCGCCGCCACCCGGGCGGCGGATCTCTCGGCGAAGATGCTCGCGTATTCGGGCCATGGCGTGTATTCGATGGAGCGCCTGGATCTGGCCGACCTGGTTCGCGACCTGAAGCACTTGGTCGATGCGTCGACGGGCCGTCGGGTTGTCGTCGAGTTCCATCTGCCGACCTCCGTGCCCGTTGTCCGGGGCGACCGTACCCAGCTTACCCAGGTAACCATGAACCTGGTGGCCAACGCCGCCGATGCCGTCGACGGCACCCAAGGCTCGGTGCAGGTCACCGTTGGGCTCGTGGAGATGACCCATGCTGATCTGGCAACCGCCCGGCCCGTGGAGCATCCCCTGAACCCCGGCCGGTACGTCTACCTGGACGTAACGGACACGGGCAGAGGCATGTCGCCGGAGACCTTGGCCCGAGCCTTCGACCCCTTCTTCTCCACCAAGTTCGCTGGCAGGGGTCTTGGCCTGGCAGCGACCGAGGGCATCGTGCGAAGCCACCGGGGCGCCATGTTCGTGGAGTCCGAGGAAGGCAAGGGAACTGATGTGCGAGTTATCCTCCCCTTGGCCCAGGATGCCGACCAAGGACACGATCAGGCGGGGAGCCCGATCCTGGTGGTCGACGACGAAGAGCAGGTCAGGCGGGTCGCCACTCGTGTCCTCAACAGCAGGGGGTACGCGGTAAGGTGCGCCGCCGATGGCCGGGAGGCTATCGATTTGCTTACCGCCATGGACCGTCCGGCTCTGGTGCTGCTGGACGTCACCATGCCGGGGCTGGGGGGTGAGGCCGTGCTGCGGGAGCTACGAGCCATCGACCCCTCCATCCCCGTCATACTCTCCAGCGGATTCACCGAGGAGCAGGCCATGGAGCGACTATCGGGCGCCGAGGTGGAGGCCTTCTTGCACAAGCCCTACCGGCCCTCGGCTCTGCTACGCCTGATCGAGTCGCTCCTGGGTGACGACGGCGCTAGTGGTCGTGATCGTCAACGATGACCCGCTGCGGGTTGTGCATGCCCGGCAGGGGCGGCTCTATGGTTGCCTCCCACCGGTACCACTTGGCATGGCCATCGGCGAAGGCGTAGTTCGAGCCCTCGCTGTGCCGCGCCGGCTCGATGTGGCCCAGGAACCAGTTGTGGCCATCGGGCGCCACGTACGCATCGAGGTTATCCCAGCTCACCTCATCGCCGGGCCACGGGTGGTAGCCGAAGGCGGGCATGCCCTCCAGCCGCTCGGCCACCATGATGGTGTTCGCGGGGTACTCGACGCCAGCGTAATGGTAACCGTGGGCGAAGATCCCGCTGATGACGTAGTCGGTGTTAATCGTGTGGTCGTCCTGCAGCGAGGGGCATCGGAAGATCTGGTGGTTCTTCACGTACGGCTGCAGCGGATCGTACCAGTTGCTCGCGCCGTGGTCGTGGTCGATGGTGACGAACTGCTCATCGTAGTCCTCGATGTACATCATCATCGCCGTGCCGATCTGGCGGTTGTTCGAGAGGCAAGAGGTCTGGCGAGCCTTCTCCCTGGCCTTGGCGAAGACGGGGAACAGGATGGCGGCCAGGATGGCGATGATCGCGATGACAACCAGAAGCTCGATCAGGGTAAAGGCGCGTCGATGCGCCGAGATGCGCAACATGGGTACACCTC
>WJIW01000626.1 GCA_014730065.1 Armatimonadia bacterium
ACCCGCGGGTCTTGGCCGTAGGAGGCGACTGCGCCCCCTCCGGCCAAGACCCTAGAGGAAGAACAGGTGCCCATCCTGGCGGCCTAGCACAGAGCCCGAGCGCTTGAGAGAAGACGACTTACGATAAGCGCTCTAGCTTGCCCCTGGCTCCACACTGGCCCTAGCCACAAACCGCTTCGGCAGATGCGTCTGCCGATTGTCCAAGCGTTTGTGAAATCCGTGCTTGTCCTTCGGACCCTGGCTGGATGTGGGAGAGGCGATGCTGAGCAGTTGACTGATGCGACTCCGGGGTAAAGGCCTGGTTGCAGCCGAAGTGCATGCCCAAGGAGACGGTCCTTCCCACCAGTGGGTCCATCCCGTACGCCGGGGAGAGTATGCCACGAGAGAGAGCAATGTCAAGGGAGGTTTTGGGGCTTGGGGCGCCGCGTCTTCGACGCTATGCCCTCACAAGACGCCCGCACAAGTTGCCGTGACAAAGCGCCGTGACAAAGCGCCGTGACAAGATGCCCTCACAAGTCGCCGTGACAAGTCGCGGAAGAGGGGTCCACCGTTAGCCCAGGGGGAAGTGAGTGACGGTGCGGCGGGCGGGGACGCCCGCCGCCACCCAAGGAGGAGTATGCGCTGGATGCCGGTCCGTGGTTGTGACGAAACGGGCCGGATAGGGGTGAGCCCTGCGGCCCCTCCGGGATGGAAGAGGGGTGGGGGTAGCGGGAAGGCGATCGGGACGCGCCGTGGGACCCCCTCCTGAATCCTCCCCCGCAACGAAGCCATTCGGCGCGGGGGAGGGGGGCCCTCCGGGATGGGGCGAGGGGTGGGGGTTAGTGGCCGGCACGGCGGCGCCGGGCGGTGTCGAGGCTCACCGGCTGGCGGCGGCTGTCGGTGAGGATCATGTGGCGCGATAAGCTGCCGGCCGCGCGGGGCCGGTCGGCGATGGGACGCGACTTCGAACGCCGCAGCTTAGCACGCCGAGCACAGCGCTTAGAACAATACGTGGGCCGCGGACCACGGCGTGGCCGGGCCTCAATGGTGCGATGGCACACGGGACAGTAAAGAACGGTCATGTCGCTACCTCCTTGATGTGCCCTGGGCCCGGGGCCTCAGGCACGGATGCCCAGCTCCGCAAGCGGCTCGGCGGGGAGCTGCATGGCCTTCCGCCGGACACGGGTAAGGGCGTTGTCGATGGACTTCTCGCTGGTGCCGAGCTGCCGGGCCATGACCGCGTACGCGCCCCGGCGATCGGCAGATTCCGCCGTCTCACGCAGCCACAGGGAGAGCACGCGCCACTCGAAAGGCGAACAGTGATCCCGCAAGGCACGGAGCAGCGCCGCGGCCGCGTCGCGCGTCATCAGCCGGTCGACCGGGCCGGGCACCGGACTACCGTCGAGCAGGTCGAGGGGCTGGCAAGGATCGGAGCCCTCAAAGGGCAGCGAGAGCTGGCTAACCGGGACCTCCCGGCCGGCCCGCTTGCCCCGGTTCGCGTGCTTGATCTCGCTGATGAGCTCCCGCGTTACGCATATATAGAGAAAGGTGTTCCAGCTCGCGCCCTTGCCCGGGTCATAGTCCCGGAGGGCCTTGGTCCACGCGAGCCACGCCACACCCCACAGATCGTCCCTCTCGGCGCGAGGGATATAGAGACCACTCATGGCCGCCCGCATGGCGGGCCGGCTCAGCTCCCGGAGCCGGTCCAGCGACCCCTGATCCCCCTTCCTGGCCCGATGGACGAGGCGGCGGCAATCGGCGCGCCGGCTTGACCGAGCCGCGGTCATCACCAGGTCACCGTCCACTTGGCCGAGGGCGCGCATAGGGTCAGGCCCAACCGGGCCCTGGTCATGGCGACGTAGAACTGGCGGATGACCGTGTCTCTGCCAGCGCCAAGATAGGCGGACATGCCGGCGCGGGACAGATCGGGGAAGACGACGACATGGTCGGCTTCGGCGCCCTTGAAGCTGTGAATGGTGCCGACGAACACTCGGGGCGGGGCCGTCAGGACCGAAAGCCCGTGGGCGGAGAGTAGGGAGAAGACGTAGTCGCAGAGCTGCTGGCCTGAGTACTGGGCCTTGAGACGCCCTCGGAACCAGTCGAAGGCGGGCTCATCACGCCGGAGGATCCGCAGGGCCGCTTCGGTTGTGATCTCCTTCAGGAGCTCGTAGACCTGGAGCGGCGAAGTGTCGTCAGGAAGCTCCTCGATGCGCTTCTTGGCCCCGCGTTCGAAGACGCCCTTCAGGAGCGAAGCCCAGCTCCGCAGGTCCGCCACGGTCCACAGCCCGGGCATGGGGACGCCCGAAGCGGGATCGACGGCGGGGGAGGCGAAGGCGAGGAGCCCTTCGAGGAGCTTGGGTCGGGCGTGGCGACAGCCGAGGGGGTTCCAGCCATGGGCGTCCTCGGGCTGCCACGGGTTGCCGTACGGAATGGCCGCTTTCCGCAGGGCCTTCAGCACCGGCCGCAACATGAAGCTGCATGAAGCCATTACCATGGTGGTGTGACCGTTCTGGAGGTGCTGCTGGATGCTATCGATGATGGCGCCGGATGCCTGCCAGCAGGCGGGCGAAGGGTCCACATAGCCTGGAAACGCGCGCAGCCGGTACTGGACTTGCTTGCGTTCGGTGATCTGCTGAACCCAAGGCACGGCGGCGGCGTGGACGGCGGCGGGGATCCGGTGACTTTGCTCGAGGACGCGCTCCTCGATGGGCACGTTCTCGGTGAAGATGCCGGGATCGGCGCCGGTGAATGTGTAGATGCACTGGTCCTGGTCGCCCGCGGTGATGACGCGCTCGGCACTCTCGCCCCACGAGCGGAGCAGCTCGTACTGAAGACGCGAAAGATCCTGCATCTCGTCGCAGATGATAGTGTGGGGGGAGCCCGGCATGGTGGGGAACCGCAGGAGGGCCATCTCGATCATGTCGGTGTAGTCGACCAGGTCGTTGGCGGCCTTCCAGTGCTCCCAGTCCCGAGCGAAGTTGACCACATGGGTGGGCCAAGACTCCCGAGGCGCCGCGAGGTTCCGGAGCCGACCGTACTCCTGGAGGGCAGCGGAGCCCGAGTAGCTTGACCGGGCCCATAGGTCGTCGTCATCGCCCGCGCCCATGGGCCATTCGGGATGCTCCTGGCTGAACTCCCGGAGGTGCTTCGGTTCCTCTGCGATCTCGGGCCGGCCGATGGCCCGGTAGGCCATGGCGTGGAGGGTGCCGATGTTCTCGTCGGGGAGGCACTGGTCGCGTCCGGCGATCTCGTGGGCGGCGGCCCGGGTATGGGACAGGGCGACCACGTTCTCACCACCCCAGGCCTCGGCCTCGACGGCGAGCTGCTTGGTGATGGCGGTCGTCTTGCCCGTGCCGGGCGGGCCGATGAAGCGGTACTCGTTCATGGAGCGGCCTCCTGTTCGTCTTCGATGTGGGCGTCGTCATCGTCGCCCGTGAGGATCAGCTCCTCGGGGATGCCGAACATGCTGCTCGTGGAGTTCCGGCCGGGGCTGGCGCGGACGGCGACGGTATGGCGTAGGGCCCCCCATGCCTGGAACCGCTGGATGAGGGCGCCGCGCTCCACGGGGAAGTCCAGGGTGGTGCAGAAGCGGCGGAAGGTGTCGATGTGGATCCACACCATGGCGTCTCTGCGGAAGGGTGTGCCGGCGGGCGGGCATGGGTCGCCCGCGGTGAGCTGGGGGAGCTGGCGCTCGTTGCAGAACTCGCGCAGGAGGGCGAGGGTGCTGCCGCGCTCGCTTGCGTCGTCGATGGCCTGGATGTGCTCGGCGGCATCGGCGATGGCGTGCATGATCTCACGCCACGTCAGCTCGCCCGGGGATCGCTTGCGCGGGGAGACGGGAAACTGCTTGGGTGCCCGGTTGGTGAGATCAAAGATCTGGCCGACGAAGTGGTTCTGGTCGCGCAACCTGGATGCGGGGATCTCGACGCACTTGCCGAGGAGGTAGAACTCGTACACGCCCGCGGGGCCTTCGATGTGCCGGATCTCGTCCAGGGCGATGTCGAGGGTGGTGGCCAAGGCCTGGACCTTGGCGGCTCGGCCCGAGTCCTCGTCCCGGATCACGGTGATGGCGTCGGTGGCCCGAGCCCGCTCGGAAGACGCGGCCCGGGCCTTGCCGATGGTGCGCTGGATGTAGTCCAGCCGGCTGCCCTTCTTCTGGCTGTCGCCGAAGCGGGCCCGATGGGCCTTGATGAGGGCAGCGACCTCCTCGTCGGCCCAGCCCGCGCCCACGGCGTAGTTCGCGAGGGCGAGGTCGTACTCGCTGAGGCTCTTGTCGCTCATGTCCCTGCGCTGGTGGTCCCAGGTCTGGCGGTAG
>WJIW01000627.1 GCA_014730065.1 Armatimonadia bacterium
CCCGTGCTCCGTCTCCGTGATAGTGATCTCACTCATCGCACTCCCCCTCCAGCGCGTCCGCGGCCAAGTAGCACCCACAGTGGTCGCACTCATCATCCGATGCAACCCCCATCACCCCGCAGTTAGGGCATTCGCGCCAAGACTTGCCGGCCAGCGCACACTCGGCGATTGTGGCTTCCCACGTGAAATGTCCGCTAATGGCCCTCAGAGCCGCCTCCAGCTCGGCGATGCGCCCCGACCCCCACTCCAGGTAATGCGCCGCGCATCGGTAGTGCCCGTCCGAGCACTGCTCCGCGTGCTCAGAGCACAGGTCATCGCAGACCGAGCAGTAGTGGCGGCCTGCGGCTTCCCATTTGGTGCGGTGGTCAGTCATCGCTACCCTCCCCCTCAAGCGCCTGTGCGGCAATGGCGTCTGGTTGTTCCGGTGTCGCGCAGGAGCACGGCTCACACATGGGGCCCTCGACACCGATCCAGCCAGACCCCTCGCAGTCCCTGCACCCAGGGTCGCCATCCTCGATACCTAGAGCTATACGCTGTAGAGCCTCCTTCATCTTGGCGTTCTCCTTCTCCAGTTCGGCGATGCGGGCTTTGGCCTCATCGAGCCGCCCACGCAGGATAGCCTCCTGGTGCGTGTGGTGGCATGCGCCGCTCTGGGGCTCAGCCATCGCTACCACTCCCATGATCCGCACTCGTAGTCTGGCCCGCCCATGACGGGCGGATGAAGTTGCGGGTCCTCCGGAGGCACGCACACTAGGCATTGCCCCTCGTCGAGCCACTCGCGGTCGAGGCATTCAGTGCATACCCACGCGCCACACCCGGCACACTCATGCTGGCCTGCACACAACGCGCAGAAATCGCAGTCTCTACCCATCGCACTCCACCTCCAACATCTCCAGCAAATGTTGCGTCTGCCATTCGCGTTCGGCGGCCCTGGCAGCAGCCCTGCCGCCCCCGGTGGCGTCACTGGCGGCCTTGGCGGCAGCCTGGGCTGCGGCATCTGTGGCGTCCGTGGTGGCAGCCCAGGCGGCGGGCATGGTGGTGGCCCTGGCGGCAGCCCTGGCAGCATCCCTGGCGCCCCCGGTGGCGTCCCTGGCGACCCAGGAGGCAGCCTGGGCTGCGTCATCTGCGGCGTACAGATCGTCCTTTGTGGCCTGCCCGTGCGCGTATCGCAGAGCCACTTCTATGGCATTACGTGGCCGATCATCACCAGGACACGCAGACTCGAATATCGGCAGCACCCGCTCAGCACAGTCCGCCGCAAACAATCTAGAGGTGCGTTCGTCCCACGCCTCCACCCGCCGCACCAGCCGCGCCTCGTGGACAATGACTTTACCATCGCACTCCAGGACCTCGCCTCGTGCCTCAGACACATAGAGCGATGGACCATGCCACTTCACCAGATCCTGCTGCCGGCACAGATGGTAGCCAGACTTACACGGTTCTATGTCCTCTATGTGTGGCATCCACTCGCCAGGCCCGTTGTCCGTCGGTAGATGCCAGGAGCCCGTCCCATAGATCGCCGAACCATCCTCACGCAGCCACTTGTAGTAGGTGTTACCCATCGCACTCCACCTCCTCCATCGGCACGCTTACGCACAGCCATTCGCTACGCCGCTCGCAGGCGTATTGATCGATGACCCGGCAGCCAGCAGCATCCATCGCGGCACGAAACCGCTCGCGCACGGCAGCATCGCCATGCACCTGGACGGTCAGGCGGTCCCGCCGTGCCCTCCGCCGCCATACGCGATCAAACTCCTGCTCAGGGTGCATCGCCCTCCCCCTCCTGAGCCAATGAGCGCAAGTACTCCTCCGAGTTCCGCCCTGCGAACGGGACCCGATAATCGCGTTTGGTCCACCACGGCGACCTAGCGACGCGCTCCGACGCCTTGTTAATGGCTGCGGCCATACGGGCGCGGATCTCGCGAGGCGACTCGTCACTCATCGCTACCCTCCCCCTCCAGCGCCTGGGCAGCGTACTGGGCCATGTGTGAGTCTGCGAGGAGCGGGTTCAGTAGGAAGATCATCCCTCGGGGTGCATCACAGAAGTGTCGCCAGGCCAGCTCGCGGTAGTACTCCCTGTCGGCCTGAGCGGCGTATTCCGCCTCCAGCTCTCGGTAGCAGCGCTCCTCATACTCGCGCTGAGCGATGTTGGCCTCTGCAACCTCCTCCTCCTCACACGCCCAGCACGGGTATTCGTCCCGAATGTCCGGGTGAGCCTCACAGTGGCCCGCCCTCATGGGGTAGCCGTGGAAGTCGTATGGCATTAGCTTTCTCCCTCCAGCGCCTGGGTCGCTATCGCCTTGTAGTCCGGTGCCGCGCAGCAGCGGCAGGCCACCACGCTGTCCTCCCCACCGCACTCCTCGCAGTCCGGGTCCGGGCCATCTGAGGCGTAAACGATCCTCTCCAGCGCCGCCCGGAACAGGTCCCTCTCTGCCCGAATCCGGCGCTCCTCTTTGGCCTGCTCGGCTGTGCCGCGCCAACCGCAGTTTTGGCAGTAGAGCGGAGGGGCCAGGCAGGCGTAGTGGCGAAGTCCTGGCCTATGGCAGCGGGGGCAAGTCATGTGCGCTCCCCCTCCAGCGCCTCGGCCACTCGCTGGCCCTCGGGTGTCAGGTACCAGGTCGAGGTGTCCATCCGGTAGTCGTAGTCCAGGAGCCCGCGGCGGTTCAGGGATACGAGAAGCCCGCGCACCGTCCGGCCATTCACGTACCTGATCTTGTAGGGAGCCCACTGCGCGATGCCGGCCTCGGTGCGGGCGAGCTGCCAAGCGATGTCATTGGGGGTTAGCCGCCCATGGGAGAAGTCGTACCTCCCCCGGTCGTCGAGCTCGGGCTTCCGCGCCTCCCGCAGCAGGGCCAGTAGGATCTCGGTCTGGAGCGCCGTCAGGGGTCTATCGGTCATGGACGGCCTCCTTGCTCACCATCGGCCCAACCCTGGACCCCATCCGCGACACACACCGCCCACACAGCCACTGTCCCCGAAGCTCGGACCAGCCCAGCTCGCGCCGGAGCTGGTGACACACGTCACACCGATCGGGCCGCTCTTCGGGTTGGGGTTGGGGATGGCGGACCGCCGATCGGGGCTTCCCGCCCCGGATGTGGAGCGCCGTCGCGAGCGCGATGGCTTCACCGAGTCCCGCTTGCTGCCGGATCCGCCGCTTGCGCTGCTGCTTCACTTCATCCATGCTGCTCACCACACTGGACGCTCACATTGCCCCGGTCCCGCAACACACCGAGCCCCTTGTGGACCTTCTGCCGAATCCGCCGGATGGCCCGGAGGTCATGGCAGACCTCCGAGTCATCGCTGCCCGCCGGGGGCCAGCCCAGCTCGCCATGCCCGTCCTCGATCGCGGCCACCAGTCGGAGCAGCGCCTCACCCTCCCGGGCCGTGAACCGGCTCGTCCCCTTCAGGGGCAGGTAAGCGACGGGCATCCCCTACCTCACCCCTTCGGCCGCGGCACGCCTCTCCAGGTCCGCCCTCTTGCGCTTCAGCGCCACGGCATCGGGGTGCTCGGGATCGCCCGTGTGGTCCACGATGTCCCGGACCGCTCGATCGAGGTCATCCATCTTGGCGCGCAGCTCGTGGGCCGGGACCACGTGGGGTTCGTTGGGCTCCGGTGCCTCCTCGGGCTCCTCGATCTCGTCCTCGGGCTCCACTGCCCGCACGAGGCCGGGGTCGTTGAGCCACTGGGGGAAGTCCCAGTCCGTCAGGTCCTTCGGGAAGGGCTCGCCATCGTCGTCATACTGATACGGCGCCACCACGATCCCGTAGTGCTTGTACTCGCCCTCCGGGTCCGCGTCGGGGATCCACTCCTCGCACTCTTCGCCCAGGAGATGGGTTATGCCCCAGAAGTCGACCCGAGTCCCGATGCGGATCTCGACCCCAGGTGCACTGAGGCGGAACGGCTCCTGAACGATCAAGCTCTCGCCTTCCGTGAGTCGGTTGATCTGAGCCCAGTTCATGCTTCCTCGTCCTCCTCTTCGCCCGCACAGCCCACGCACAACAGGGAGTCGTCGTCACGGCAGGCGGGGCACGTCACCCGCCCGCACTCATCACAGTTCTGGAATGCAAGAGGAGACTTCACGGGCTCCCCGCACCAATCGCAGGGCCTGGGGCTGGCGTACGTCGGGATCTCGGATGGGTTCATGCGCCCTCACCACCCTCCCGCGCCCCGTACTCACCGCGGGTGACTAGGCGGTCGTTCGCCAAGCAGAGGCCATCGATCTCGATGTTGTCATCCGAGTAGCCCCAGATCGTGATCGTGGTCGACTTGATCTCAGAGCCGCAGCACTTGCAGTTCATCCATCCTCCTCCTATACATCCCGGCACCCACGTGCATCAGCTCGGGCGGAGAGGCGAACACGTCCAAGCTCAAGGAGACTGCTCAGCCGCCGACCGGGATTGCCGGCATCCAGATCCCCGCAAGGGTGCGGTGGTCTCCTGTGTCGCCCCACGGCCACGTGCCGCGCCAGCGTCGCCTCTCCGCCGGAACCGATCCGCACATCCCGCGCGCCCCCGTGGGAGTGGCCTTATCAGCGGGTGGCGGGGCGGAATTCGAGTCCATTCTCTCTCATGTAATCGAGGCCAACTCGCGCAACCTCTCGGTAGTTGGCCATGGCGTCGTCTGGTGTTGCACCATAGCCAAACCACAAGGGGGTGTCAGGTGAGCAAGCTCGCCATCCTACATCAGCGAGAGGGCGAACAAGTACGGAGATGCGATACCCTTCGAGATGGACGGTGTGGACTTGGTGCATGCTCTCCTCCCAACCTCCCGTGCGCCCGTGGGCGGAACGGTAGAGCTCGACCCCGCACAGGTGCCGAAGGGCCATCGTCCCGTGCGCCCGTGTGCGAACCTGCAACTGTCAAGCGCTACTTGACAGTTGCTCACATCCCACGCGCCCGTGGGCCCGTGATCAGCTCGGGTGGGGAGGCGAACACGTCCAAGCTCAGGTAGACTGCTCAACCGCTGGCCAAGATTGCCGGCATCTCTGCCCCCGCATCGGGAGCGGTGGTCTACCGTGTCGCCCCACGGCCATGTGCCGCGCCATCGCCGCCTCCCCACCGGAACCGAGGCCGAAGGAGGCAAGGGCCAGGTTTTGATAGGCACCCCTGCGCCCTGTCCGGTCGTGCGGTGAGCGGGGGTCAGATGAGGCCGTACTGACGCCGTGCCTTGTCGATGGCCTTGACGAGAAATCCGAGCTCCTCGTGCTGCGCTACAGCGTCACGGTAGGACGCGATGTGCTTCACGTACTTCATCGCGTGTTGGTAGCGGCGCTCCTCGTCGGACATGACCTCCTGGATCGGGATGTAGGCCCGACGTGGTTCGTCCTCATCCGCGTGACCGGACCATGAGACAGGCAAGCTCGCAGCAGGCAGAGACTCGAACGCTCGAACCGTCACTGGCTTGTTGTCCGGCTCGAAGTAGGTGATCTGAACGCGCCTCAGGATCGTGCAGGCCCGGCTGATCCCCAGCGTTCGGATGGCCTTGTCCGGGTCCCACTCGAAGAGGTGGTGAATCGGGGACTGCTTGGGCTTCGCCGATTCGAACAGCGACTCGCCGTTCAGCTCGCCGCCGGATCGGATGATCTCCTGCGCTGTCACGTAGACGGCCATCGCGTCCTCATCGGAGAGTCGGCCGTCGCGCCCCTCGATGATGATGTCGCGCTCGGGCACGTCGCTTTCGACGGCCTCGGTGATCTCCTCGATTGATTCTGCTATCGCCATTTGTCGCGTCCTTTCAGTGTGTGTCGCATTGCCGCGCCACGCCTTGCCAAGCCCGGCCTCGCCAGGCCGCGCCACGCCTTGCCTAGCCTGCCTCGCCCTGCCACGCCATGCCCGGCCCCGCCAAGCCGAGCCGCGCCACGCCTGCCATGCCTCGCCATGCCCCGCCAAGCCCGGCCGTGCCCAGCCGTGCCCCGCCGCGCCAGCCGCGCCAAGCCAGGCCCCTGCCGTGTAGAACGCTCACTCGCTGGCAGCGATCTCAGTGATCCGCCAGCCACCGAAGCCCAGGGTGCTCTTCTCGACCCTGCCATCACCGACGCCGACGCTGACCCCAGCTCGCTCGGTCATCGCGTAGAGCTGGTCCACCGAGACGGTCGTGGTGTCCAGCGTGATCTCCAGGTCAGCCGTCCACTCAGGAAAGTGTGGGCGGTATCGAAGGTCACTTCCGGAACCTATGCGGACGGTCCGCATGTCGTCTACGTAGGCGCCATGCACTGGCACGAGCTGACCATCCCGAGGCTCCTGCCCCGTGTAGCCCTTGATGAAGATCGCCCCACGAAGCATCGGGCTCTGCTTCTTGAACGCTGCCATGTAGCGTTGAGCCGCTGAGATCAGAGCATCCTTGAACGCATGAGCGGGGAACCCGACCTGCACGCCGTCAACCGGCTCGGCCAGGCGGTAGATGGCATCTTCGACCTCGGCCTCGGGATCGCGTGCCGGCTTGGAGGTCTTGGCCGCCTTGCCTTGCTTCTCTCGCATCTCGTTCTTTGCCTTGGCCCCGAACCTGTGCATGAGTAGCCCGGGGGGGCTGCCTTCGATGCTGATCTTCACCAGCGCGAGTTGCGGTCGTTCGATCTCAATTGCTTTGGCCTTCTGTGCGGAACCCATCTCTTATCCCTCCAGTCCTGTATCTCCTGTATCATACAGGCACCCCAACGCTCAGTCAAGTCCCGTCGCCCGATCCATCCACCCCTCCACCATCTCAACACTGACCCCCACGCACCACCTGTGGTAGAACACGCCATCGATCACGATCACGTCCGAGGCGTCGCACATCTCGAAGTGGCAGCCAGCGCAACGCTGGCCCGGGAGCAGCACAACCCCTCCGCCTCGCGCATCACTCTTCCGCCCAGCCCAATCACCCATCTCAATACCCTTCCGGCCCGGCCAGCCTCTCTCGAGGGTCCCCCCCTGGCTCCTCAACAACGCCCACCTACTTGGGCGAGGCCGGCCGGGTTCTCGCGGCCGCGGCAAGCTGCCCGCCGCACTCTCGGCGAACCTCACCGAGTCGGACGCCTAAGGCGCCCCACCTCCGGAAACCACCGGCCCGGTATGGATGGCATTACTACGCCATCAGCGGCTCTTCACCGACGCCCTCCGGGCCGAGAGCCACGCCGGAGCCCCAGCACAAGCCCCGTAAGTAGGATCCTGCGTCGCCCGCCGTGGGCCGGATTGCCTAGTATAATACCACACCTTATCCGCAGCGGTCAACGCGCTTCCCTTGACGGACGGGCCCCAGGATGCTATGCTGGTCACATCCTGTTTCCCTCCGTGCCGCTTAGCGGCCGGAGAGAGCAAACTGGCCCCGGTTCCGCCGGGGCCAGATCTACGTACGGGCTGCCGCTTCGTCCTTATGTGGCAGCCAAGTCACGCCAGTTCTCCGTTCAGGTTGCCGGCTGCTCAAGCGGTCAGAGATCCCTCTCCTGAGGTCCTTCCCGCACGGAGCTCCGAGCGTCTTTGCGATGCCCTGCTCCCACTCCCGACCCTCCCGCTCCTTACACGTAAGCCACTGGACCTCCGCATGAAGGGTCGCGATCCTCCTAGAGGCGCACTCAGGGCAAATATGCTCCAACTCGACTGGATCGAATACCCTAGCGTCCGTGGTCCTCGTGCACCGATGGCAGGCCTTGACTTTAGCCTCGCTCATCTGAGCGTCACTCCTTCCCCACTGGCTTCCAGCGTCTGGGCGGTGCTCACGCCCCACGGGACTTCAGCCCGGTCCAGGATCTGAGCCATGTGAGACGTCCTGCCCACGGGCCGGGTCAACGCCACCCCCACGCCCTCGCGCTGCGCCGCCTCGGCCGCCGATCGCACGGCACGGATCCCGCCCCCGGGGTGCACGCGCTTCCAAGACTCTTCGACCTCGCGGTACATGGAGTCCGGCACACGCGAGTGGAGCTGGACCACAACGACCACGCCATGGGAGCCACGCACCCACTCGATCTCGCCCGACTCGATGGCGTGGCGGAACCCCTGCACCACGCGCTCGACCTGTTCCACGACAGCCCCAGGGAGCTCCGTGGGTGCTTCCTGGCCGAGCATGTAGTCCTCGCCCTCGCCTTCCACGCCCTCGATCAGTACGGGCTCCCCTGGACGCCATGACGCGGCCCCGGAGTACTCGGCCGGGATGGGCTCCTGGATGAGCACGGAGGCGACATCGGAGTTCAGGCGGCCCAGCATCGCGATGGGATCGGTCTCATACCCATGCCATGTAGGATGCCGCCCCGGTTCACGAACACGGGGGCACGTCCGCCACCACGGGCGGATGTCGTCGTCCTCTCGGCGGCCCGGCCGCGGACCGAAAGCGAACACCAGCCCGCCGCGGGTGATCACGCGGGTGCGGGGGACCATTGCCCCGAGCCGGCTCGCTACCATCAGCCCGTACGCCTTGTCGCCGATGAAGCGGCTGAAGGCGTTCGGCCACGGGCCGACCTCACCCCCGCAGGGCGGCGGATCCGCGTCCGTGCGCTGCCATATGACGTGGCGGCGCTGGTGGTACCCGACCGCTTGTGGGTGCACGGACCACTCATACCGGGCGGCGGCACTCCCGATGGGGATCGGTGCGATCGTGCCGTAGACGTCATGGAGCATGCCCCATGCCACAACCGTCGGTAGCCGGGCCGCGTCCCCTTCCTCGACGCACCGCGGGGTGGAGTTAGGGGCGAACTCCGTCACATCCCCGTGCGTGACCCCGGAGACGCCGCCATCGTTCACATCGATCGTCTCGTTCGCGATGACTCGGTAGCCTTCGTGCCCGAAGTGCTCGATGCGGGCGTGGGCCATCGGGGCCTTGTCTACGCCGTAGATGAACGGGCAGCCCTCGAGTCGGTCGTGCCTCCAGGTGCGGAGGTTCACGGACCCCACGACTTCCAGCAGTGCCCTCACGTCGTCGAAGGGGTGGTCGAGCGGGAAGCCCCGGATGGCGGAGTGGCGCTGCACACCGGGCGACCAGCTTATGAACTGCGCGACGTTGAACCCGTCCTTGGCCAGCTCAACGAGAGCCGTGTCTTTGTCCCTGTCATGCATGTGGCTCTCCCTTTTCAAGACTCGCTGGATCGAATCAGCGCTCGGATGGCGAGGGCTGCTTGTGCCGGCACCACTGCGTTGCCCAAGCACCGTAATCGGCGTCGGCGAACGGACTTGACCAGTGGCGCGGGAATCCCATCAGCCACTCCACAAAGGTCGGGTTCAACCGCAGGGAGGGCCTCTGGGTCTGCGCTTGCGATGCACTCCCAGGCGTCTCGGTGGCTTGGGCCTGGTGGACCTGTGTACGCAAATCCAATCCACCGCTGCCGTGCTGGCCTGGACCATTGGTGTCCGAGCTCGTCGGTGTCGCCCACATCTGCGCCGCCATCGCGAGAGGCGTCCCGGCTCCGTTGCCATTGATCCCCTGCGTCTTGAGTGACTCTTGGCGCGCCCGATGACGAGCTGGATCCGCACCGTCGTTCATCACGTTCGCATCGGGGGTAGGCCAGCACAAAAAGTCGGGCCCGTTGGTGCGGAAGTCCGGCGTCGGAAGCTCGCACAACTCCCCACGTCGCGTCGTACCCCATTTCGGTAAGCTCTCCAAGCACTTCGTCGAAGCCCAATCGAAGGTGCCCTGAGACGTTCTCCAGGACGACGATGCTCGGTCCCACGTCGCTGATGACACGAGCAACGTGCGGCCAGAGGTGTCGGTCGTCTTCTTTGCCTCGCCGCTTGCCTGCGACTGAGAATGGCTGACACGGGTATCCGGCAGAGACGAGATCCACTTTTCCACGCCACGCTCGACCATTGAAGCTGGCAAGGTCATCCCAGATAGGAGCCTCATCCAGGGCGCCTGCTCGCATTCTCGCTGCCAGGACTCCGGCGGCGTACCGGTCCCGCTCGACCCAGCAGACGGTCCGGAGCTCGGGCCAGACGAGCCGGAGCCCAAGCTCGAGTCCGCCGATGCCTGAGCAGAGGCTAAGTCCACTGCGCGGGGCACGTATAGCCATGCCATCGGTCCTACCACCCCCGTTTGGGGGTCGTGATCCAGGAGAAGAACCACTCCGCTGGCCAAGTCAGGACGCGCACGACTGGTGTCCAGCCGCGCCACTCTCGGTCATGGGGCATGAGCTCAGCCAGGAGGGTCAGGAGGCCAATGAGGATCCAGGATAGCGCAATCACGAGGAGCCAGAGCGTGACGATCATGCGCTCCGCCTCCCGAGCCAGAACACAAGCGCCACGATGGCGCCCAAGAGCACGACCCCGCCGCCGATGCAGCAGATCGCGCCCCCGAGGGCGTCCAGTCCATCCACCATGGTGTCTTGCCTCCCGTGAGAAAGCTGCCCACGGGTTCCGCACTGTCCGCTGCTGCTAGCGTTCCAACGGCAGGGCAAAACTCCTCTACCCCCCCTGTCCCCAATTTCGCAAAGCGCGAATCGCGAATCCGCCCTCGCGGGCCACTTGGGGCCCCTGACGGGATCGCGGTTGGTTGACCTGCGAGCCATCACATCCAGCCACGGTTTCGTTTTCGGACTCAAGACTCCGGAGTCTCTACCCACATGCACACCACCGGCACATATACGCCTGACAGGTTGAATTCTGCGGGGTTTGCGGGGTTTGAGGATTTTACTACATGGCTAAACCCCGCAAGATTGAGGCCGCATGGCTCTAGGGCTCGCGGGCCATTTGCGGGGTTTGCGGGGTTTGCGGGTAGTGTGTGGGCCCCATGCGCGTGCGCGCGCGCGCGCGCGAGGGAGAGCTAGTGATATAAGCAGCTATGTATATCACGTTTCAAATGTCGCTGGGCTCCCACAGTGACCCCGCAAACCCCGCAGATCGGCGCGAAGCCTTGCGGCCCAGGCATCTACGCTGCGGGGTTTGGAAATCCGCAAACCCCGCAAAGTTGTAAGATCAACCACAATATGGCCGAAAGTGCTGCGATCCGGGCTCCACAGACTACCCGCAAACCCCGCAAGCCCATCAGGTGGCCTGTTGGGCCCATCAGTGGCCGAAAAGAGCCAGCTCCAGCTCCACACACTACCCGCAAACCCCGCAGGGTGGGTGAATTTCAGGATCGATGTTGACCAAGCCCACCGGAGGAGATCGGTGTGCTTCGTTGGCAGCATTGGCGCAAAGAGGCGATCTGGCTCGCAGGGCAGGCCCTCGATCGGCACGAAGAGCAGCTCGGAAGCTACCAAGACCCCAGGGCGCCGAACCATCCGGAACTTCCGGAATGTTCGTGCCGAGAAGGCGCGGCTGAGACCCGTCGAGACACCCTGGGTTGGAACCATTCGGAGCCACCGAAGTGTTCCATCGCGACGGACCGAGGATGCTCGAGATCGACCCTCACAGGAAGGCCGCTTTCAAGCCTCCCGGGAGGCCCGAAAGTGGGTGGTGTGGATATTACTACAGTGGGTGAGTCGGGAATCGTGAAGCGTACAGACCCCACCCCCCCAAACCTCCCCGGAGGGACCTCTGAGTAAACGGTAACCCGGTATGGGTATACCGGCATACTAGTATAGGGCCTGGGTGCACACAGTCGTTTGCGAATAGGTGTTTGCTTTGGATACTTGAAAGTATCGATGGCGGTTTTGCACACAATCGTTTGCGCGCCCCAGCTCTACTTAGGAATGGTTACTATTACTGACTAGCCAGAAGCCCCCCGGCCATCGATGGCGTGCCCGGCCCCTTGTTCCGCCTACCCTTCCATAACTCATCATTCGGTATTCCTAACCCGTAGCCACAAGCTACAGCTTGCAAGCTGGGCGGCCGGATGACCGGATGGCCGGAGGCCTTACCTTTGAGCTCGCCCGATGGCCGAAGGCCTTCGGTCCTGCCATTCTCGATCAATGGCCGGGGTTCGTGCTCGGGTTCGTCCTGGCGCCCGGCGGCCCGTACAAGCGAAGCGGCCCAGGGAGTGCATTCCTGGGCCGCGGGTTCACTTCCTGGCTTGTGGGCCTGCCTGCTAGGCAGGCCAGAGGGCGCCCGAGCATACCGGGCACGGGAAGGCGCCGGGCCCGGCATAGGCGGGAAGGGGGATTCGGCCCGTGCCGTCGCATGCCGGGCAAGTCACGTTGACGGGCCGGAAGGTGTGCACGTGCTCGGGCCGGGGTTCCGGGCCGGCCGGGCGCCGGGGTTCGTGCTCGGGCCGGGGCTCGATCGATACGACCACATAGCAGTATGCGTACTCGCCGTCGCCGCGATTCCAGCGGCACCAGCGGCCCTTACCTGCCGGCCAGTCCGTGCTCGCTCCGGCGCCCTCCGGCTCCTCGCACTCCTCGCAGTAATTGTGCTCCGCCAGCCAGTCGCTCCAGCCTGCGCCGGCGAACCATTCCTCGGTCTCGCTCTCGCCGAATGTACTACCGTTCCAGCTCGTTACGGTTATCTGCTGCTGCATCCTGTTTCCCTCCTGGGCCCGGGTTCGTGCCCGGGCCCCTTGCATCGATGGCGGCCTAAGCGGCGGAGGAAAGGTCCTGGGGGTCGCGGACCTCCGCGAC